>CAZUXX010000169.1:0-7253 GCA_964624215.1 uncultured Planctomycetaceae bacterium | reverse complement strand
CGGGCGCCGAGGCGATCTCCATCATGACCATCAACGGCGCGAAGAAGGCGAGGAGCGCCAGAACCCAGACTGTGCTGTTTCCCCGTCTCAGCAGGGGGACCGGAAAGTGACGGCGCATGAATGTCTGGGCACAAAGAGCAGTCAACGCGGCGCGACGAGCATAGGTGATCGTCGCGACTGCAAAAAGGAACTGAGTCCGGGAACGATCGACCGGACATGACGAGCCGTACAGGGCGCCGGCAGCGTAGCGGTTTCGGCGTCCGCTTCACACTCTCAGGGAGGCATGGTCGGCGGAGGTGACATCGGAGGGCGGGTGAAGCGGTGCAACCGGACGCGACTTACCACGGCAAATCCAGCTTCAATCGATTTGCGATCTGTTCGAAGGCGGAGAGATCGTGACTCCCCAGAGAGACTTCGGCGGCGGTTCCGTTCGATTCGGGGGAGACTCCGTCGAGCGAGGGCCGGTAGCAGGCAATACCGGACCCGCTGTCCTCCAGCATGCGAATGCATTCGGAGATGCGCGTGCGAAAGCGGTCTACGTCACAGAAATGCGAGGCATCGACCGCCATCAGGAAGTGTTCGGATATGTCGGAAAACCGTGAACGGGACTTTTGATGAGGCAAGCGGCCGCCGGCGAGCGCCCCGGATAACAGTGCCATGGAAACTCCGAGGCCCAGTCCGTGGTCCAGACCAACTGGCCTGAGGTGGTGGGCAGCGGTGGCATCCCGCGTTTCTTGTCCCGCTTCGTCGCGTGCGATTCCGCCCTCCAGAGGTTGTTCGCGGGATTTCATCCAGTCGATGACGTCCCAGGAACTGGCGGCGGAGCAGAGGTCGATCCCCAGGGGGTCATCGGATGAGGGAAATGCCCATGCGACGGGATGGTCGCCGGTGAGGGGATGATCGTGGTCGTGAGGGGCGACCGTGGCGGCTCCCGCATTTGACGTGCAGAATCCGATCAGCCCCTCGCGGGCCGCCAGCATCGCGTAGCCGACGGCGGCTCCCAGATGCTGGCTGTGATGGATGACGACAGTTCCGGTGCCGACCTCGCGGGCCTTGGCGATGGCAACCTCCATCCCTTTGGTCGCCGCGACTGGTCCCGCGGCGCGGCTGCCGTCGAGAACCGCGATCGCGGCCGTCTCGTGCTCGATGAGCACCCGGCCGCGCGGATCGATGTCACCCTCACCAATCGCTGCCAAGTATCTTGGCAGCAGCCGGATTCCACATTCCGACTGGCCGCGAAGGTCGGCGTCGAGCAGCCGTTCGACGAGCGTCCGGGCGTCGAATTCGAACATACTCCGCTTTGTCAGCGCCTGAGTGGCGAAGCTGCGCAGCGGATCGACGGGGACGAGACGATCCCGACTCGCTGACGGTGCGGAAGGTGGTGAGCCCTCATCTGTCACTGCTCTTCTCCCGGCAGTCGGGCAGTGGTAAGGAATTCTCGGACGAGAGCATCTTCACGGTCCCGGGGGATTGCGCCAACCCTGGCCGACCGGTGCAACGCCCCGGAAGGAATTATCGAGTCGACGAAAGAGAGCCGCCTGTCGCGATCCCCTGCCTTTCGCTGCCGTCCTGCGATCGACTTGTGCTGATGTCAGCGAAGCGAGGGATTGACGGAACACGTTGACCCTGCGGGCTCTTACGACGTATGGTCTGCCGTAGGCGAGTGGCAGACGGTGATCACACAGAAGGACGGAACTGATGGCGGGAGATTTCGGCAGTACGGCCTTGCCGCCCCGGACCTCACGGGGCAAGGACTGGCCCTGTCTGCGTCAGTTTTGCGTGTTCATGGAGAACAAGGTCGGGCAACTCAATGACCTGTTGCGTCAGGTTGAGAGCGATCAGATTCGCATTCTGGCCCTTTCTGTGGTGGACTCCGTCGATTTCGCCGTCGCGCGGATCATGGTCGATCAGACGGACCGGGTTCGCGAGTTGTTGACGCTGGCCGGTTTCACATTCTTCGAGAATGACCTGCTGGGAGTCGAACTGCCGAAGTCACAACAGCCGCTGCTGGAAATCTTCCGGCCGATCGTCGCTGTCGAAATCAACATCAGTTACGTCTACCCGCTGCTGTACCGCCGCGCCGGTCACGGTGCTGTGGCCCTGCACGTGGATAACATTGACCAGGCCAGCGAGATCCTTGCGTCTGAGGGGTATCACCTGCTGACAGAGGGGGACCTGATCCAGGATGACGAGTTCTTCTAGGTGTTGCGAAAGACACTGTTGAAGACTGTGATCGCCATCGGGCGGGGTCAGGCGGGATGGCGACTTGCCGCCCGTCGCAGTCGATCGTTGAGCGCGATCCCCAATCCCCGGGAAGGAAAGCAACTGGCATAGATCTGTTCGTAGCCCTGTGCATCGAGATGGCGCAAGGCGGCGAAGAAGCCGGCCGCGGCTTCTTTCAGGCAGCCGGTTTCGCTGAGGACGAGCACCTCGGCGAACCTGCCGGGATCGTCGAGAGGGGTAAAGGCCAGAACCCCCGCGTCCGGGGCGGGTGCCAGACTCGGCAGGTCGGGGACGAGGGTCAGCGGCGTCCGGGGCGCGTAATGGCTTTCCAGCGTTCCCGGTGCGGACAGTGGCTGCGACGGATTCGCTGAGGAGGTCTGCAGTGAGACGGGAAGCCCGATGTCGCGGAGTTCTTCGAGCGTAACCCCGCCGGGGCGGAGAACGACGAGGTGGTCGTCAGACGGCTCTACGATTGTCGATTCGACACCGACGGCACAGGGGCCACCGTCCAGGACAAGGTCAATCCGGTCGGCGAGCTGGTCCATCACGTGGGCAGCTGTCGTGGGGCTGATGCGACCGAACAGGTTGGCACTGGGGGCGGCTACGGGAAGATTTGCCGTTCGTAACAGCTCGAGAGCAACGGGATGCCCCGGCATCCGGATGCCAACGGTCGGCAGTCCAGCGGTGACCAGGTCGGGAACAATCTCGCGTTTGGGGAGTACGAGTGTCAGCGGGCCGGGCCAGAAACGGTCGGCCAGCAGAGCTGCCGATTCCGGGAGGTCGTGCGTGAGCTCGTTGAGCTGATCGCGTCGGGCAATATGAACGATCAGTGGATCGAATTCGGGCCGTTGCTTGGCAGCGAAAATCCCTGCGACGGCCGATGCATCGAGTGCGTTTGCGCCCAGTCCGTAGACCGTCTCGGTCGGAAAGGCGACGAGATCGGCCGTGCGGAGCACGCGGGCAGCGCGATCGATTTCGGAAGTCAGTTCGGCGGGCATTGTTTCGAACGCCGAACTCAGGACTTCGACTCTTGGGCCGCCAACTGCTGATGCAGGATGGCGAAGGTTTCGAAATTCATCGGTTTGCCCAAGTCGACCCCGGCGTCGGCGAACTTCTTCCGAATCTTTTGTGACCGTTCCCACTCGTCGGGCGAAATCAGGTTGTCGCTGTCCTTGTCGAGCAGCGAAAACAGGCTGCGGTACTTCGGCAGGTTGACGTCCTCCTCGTCGAGCGGGGCCTGCAGGGTCGGCGGAACCGCTGCCAGCGTCGTTTCGTTTGCCGCGACGGAAGTTGAGGTGGCTGCCGTCGGAGTTGCAGGTAGTTGTCCGGGACCAGTCATTGCCGGTATGGCGGGACGATCCTGAGGCTGTGCGGCGTTCACCACGGCAGGGGTGGGGGCGGCAGCGGCCTCGACAATCACGGTGCGCTGCATCTGCTCCGCCTGTGTGACCGGGCTGCCGACGGTTGGCAATTGCGCCGCCAGCGATGTCGCGGTTTCTCCCGCAGCGGCGATTTCGCGGGGTGTCAGAAAGCCATCCCGGTTCAGATCAAGTTCGTTGAACTGTGCGACACTCGCCCGCCCTTTCCAGCGGCACCATTCGTAAAGACCGATCTGCCCGTCACCGTCTCCATCGGCCTCCAGAAACGGCTGCTGCAGATCGACGGTCACCCTTGTTCGTTCGCGATTCCCGCTGCTCCTGTCACCGCTGCGGCGGTCGTCCCCGTTTTCTCCCCGGTCTCTTCGGCGGCGGTCTCCGTCACCGCGTTCGCGTTCTTCGCGGGCCTGCTCCATCAGTTTGATGAAGTCCTCGCGATCGATGCCGCGATAATAATCGACTCCCTGTTCCTTCAACCGGTCCTTCAGTGGGCCGCGCGAGCGTTCGATTTCGTCGGCGTCGGCGCGACCGTTCCTGTTGGTATCGACATAGGTGAAGATCTGTTCCGGCGAGGGCATTCGAAACTGCGCCTGCACGGGCGAGGCTGCCAGCAGCGAGACGAAAGCAACGGACAGAAGACTCGAAACGATTCGGGGCATTGCTCGAACGTGTGGAAACAACGACTTTCGGATGCGCAGCATCATACCCGATTTGACTGCCAGAGGTTGCGTAAATCCCCGGGCGGACTCTCAAATGAGAGCCTGCCATTCTACCGGCCGAGGCCCTCCTCTTCGTCATTGCCGTTGTCGATGAGAAGCTGTCAGCGTGTCTGAATCGACTCTTCTGGCGTTTTGCATCACCGAACTCGACCCCGGCGGGGCAGAGCGGGCGCTGACGCAAATCGTAACGCGGCTGCACGCCCGCGACTGGAACTGCATTGTGTACTCGCTCTCCGGTTCTGGAGAACTGGGGCCGGTGCTTGAGGCGGCGGGGGTTCCGGTCGTCCGATTGGAGGCCGACCAGCGGGGGCGGGTTGCTGCGGTGCACATGCTGCGCCGCGAACTGACGAAGCGGCGACCGGCCCTGCTGCAGACATTTCTGTTCCATGCCAACCTCGCAGGGCGACTGGCGGCGCTGGGGCTGCGAGTGCCCGTCGTCAGCGGGGTTCGTGTTGCCGAGCGAGACGCCCCCTGGCGGGTACGGCTGGACCGGATGACGCAGCGGCTGGTGACAATGAACGTCTGTGTGAGCCGGGGAGTTGCGGCGTTTTTGGAGTCGGCGGGATTTCCCGCTCACAAGCTGCATGTGAGCCCGAATGCGGTTGACGGGAAGCATTGTCAGGAGGCACAGCCGGCTGACCTTGCGGAGTACGGAATTCCCCCGGGCGCCCGCGTGCTGACGTTTATCGGAAGGCTGCATCCACAAAAGCGTCCCGGTTTACTGCTGGAGGCGGTGGCTCCGCTTTTGCGTGCCGATCCGGGGTTGGTTCTGCTGATGATCGGAGACGGGCCGCTCCGGGAAACGCTCGTCACCGAGGTCGCGAAGCTCGGGCTGGAGGAGCAGGTGCGGATGCCCGGACGGGTTGCAGAGACAAGCGGGATCCTCAAGGCGAGTGCCGTTCTGGTGCTGCCGTCCGCCTGGGAAGGGATGCCGAATGTCGTTCTGGAAGCGATTGCCGCCGGTTGCCCGGTCGTCGCGACGCGCTGTGAAGGAATCGACGACCTGGTGGAGAATGGTCTCCCCGTACAGGTTGTGGGAGTTTCGGCGGAGGCGGGTGAACTGTCGCAGGCCCTTGTCGACGTGTTGCAGAGACATCCGCACGAACTGCTCTCCAATGTGGAACCTGTTGTTTCAGAACGATTTACGTGGGATGCTGTTGTCGACGAGTACGAATTGCTTTACAGGCAGATCCTCAATCGACCCTTCCAGATGTGAATAACTCCCGATCGGTTGGGGAGGTTTGAAAAATTCCGAAATGCCCCAATCGCTGATGGGGATTCATCCTAGGGCAACGGGGAGCTGGTGGGGGTTCGACGTGGTGGCGGGGTAAGCTTGACCCGGGGCGGCCGGTGGGTATGGTGGGGCTCTGTGGGGGAGAGTGGGGGAACGCGATTCCGCGTGACTCCACCCGCACCAAGGTCATCGCAAACATGCCGCTCACTGGAACTTACGTCCGTTCCATCGATGAGAAGCAGCGTGTGGCGGTGCCGAAGCGGTACCGGGATGAGCTCCTCGCGGGCGAGAGCACTTCGGTGCTGTATCTTGCTCCCGAGTCCGACCGCTCGTTGGCGTTGTTTGCGCCGCGGGTGTTCGAGGAACGGGCTCGCCGACTGGCGAACGTCTCGGGTCCCTCGGGTCATCTCAAGACGTACATGCGACTTTACTATTCCCAGGCGGAGCAGGTGGAAGTGGATTCGCAGGGGCGGATTCGCGTTCCGGAACGGCTGGCGCGGTTCGCCGGCCTGCGTCAGGACGTGGTCCTTCTCGGAGTGCACGACCACATCGAAGTCTGGGATCAGGAGCGGTGGGACCAGTTCCTCGCCACCCATGGCTCCGAGTTTGATCAATTGGCGAGTGAGGCGTTTGCCTGAGGGGATCTGGATGGACCTGTCAGGCACGACTGCACGTACCGCCTTCGAAAGAGGGCGGTCGGGCAGGTGGACCAGTGACGGAAGGCCTCCTGGAGGAGGCGTTCACAGGGATGTGACTGTCACTTGAAACGTCTTGGAGGCGTCGTCCGCTTGCTACCGGGCAAAGCGGAACAGGTGGCCCGGATGGCCACTCCAAACTGGCGACCGGTCCCCTTCCGGCCGGACGCCAGCCGTTCGCCCCGCTGATGTGGAACGGAGTCCACACGGGGTGAACGGCTTTTTTTTTCAAGATCTCTACGGGGTGAGCCACTTCTCGGGGCAAACAGCGGCCGCCCATGTCGACTTCAGCTCACTCCCGCGACACTGCCGCGACAACCGGTCGGATCTGTCGGGTGCTTCTGCTCGCTTCCGCAGCGCACGACGAGTTTCTGCCGGTGGTCCGCTGGCTGCAGACACAGGCGGATGTCGTTCTCGATACGGATGATCTGCGGGCTGACTCTGAGCAAGCCGCAGTCCCGCCGGCACTGATTGTCGTCTGCCTGAGCAGGCCGGACGAGCTGACCGATGATGAACTGCTGGGGCTTTTGGCCCGCTGGCCGCTTGGCCGGTTCGTTCTGCTGCTGGGCCGATGGTGCGATGCCGCGGGGAGAACCCGGCCGGAACTTCCGCGCGGGCTCTGTGTCGAAGCAGCTGCCTTCGAGGTCCGGTTGCAGGCGGAACTTGATGCCATCCGGGGAGAGCGGTTGCCGCTGCCGGTCACTGCCTCGCGGGACGAAACGTTCGCTGCCGAGTTTCTGAACGAACTCGAACTGGCGGAACTGCCAGCGGACGATCTGTCGGACGTAGGGCTGGTGATTGAGTCGGGAGATCCTCAACTTGCCGCTGCCGTCCGCGACCTCTGGAAGATGTCCGGGGGCCGGGCCGGCCCGCATGGCGATGCCGCTGTCGTGCTCTGGGATGTCGATTCACTCGAATCGGCCGGTCGGCAGGATTTTCCTGCTGCTGTTGCGGAGCTTCGGCGAGCGCACGGACTTTCCGACGCGATCCCGGTCGTCGCGATCGG
>CAZUXX010000168.1:0-7261 GCA_964624215.1 uncultured Planctomycetaceae bacterium | reverse complement strand
GCCCACATCCCACAGCGCGAAGTCTTTGGCCAGACTGCCCGGCTTGAGTTTGAGCTTCTCCGGAGAGACGGTGTGCAGGTGTTGATCCAACAGCCACGGCGTCCACTTGCCGGATGGCGATGTTTCTGCCGTCGCGGCTGCTTCGGCCTGCTCGCGTTCGCGGAAGCCATAGTCAGGCGGATGGACCGGCACGATGAACGGGGCCCGGCACTTCGGGCAATGCCCCTGCATCCCCCGGTGCTGGTCCTTGACTTCGATGCGGCAACCGTAGGGGCAGTAGATCACGAATCCACCGGGGGTCCGTGCTCCGCCGCGCAGGCTCACACCGCGCTGCTTCCGCCGCCGGCGCAGTTCTCGTTCCTCGGAGATCGCGACCTCCAGCAGCACATCGCCGCCGGTGGCGACCGAATGAGGCTGCGTGGCCTCTGAACCGGCCTCCTCCTGGCGGTCCTGCTTCTCGGCCTTCTCACTGCCGGGGTCGGATTCTTCCTTCTCACTCTGTTCGTTTTGCTCCGCCTTCTGCGCCGCAGGAGCACTCGACGGCGACGGAATGACGGCGAGTTCAAAGTCGTCGTCATCATCGACGTCCCCGATCGCGATGGCCTCTCCCTCGGGAAGTTCGCTCAACACGATCGGTGCCGGGTTCTGCTGCATCTTCGCATACTTCTCGGCCATTTCCGGCCGCTGGAACGCGCCACAGTTCCAGCACCGCACGAGCCCGATGCGGACCATTTCCCCGCATTCCGGGCAGGGCTTTTCATGCTTCGAGGCTGCCGCTTCTCCGGGCAGTGTTTCCGGATTCTCTGCGTGAGCGGTGTTCGGACTCTCGGGATTGCTCATGTTGAACTCGGGATCGATACGGCGGTGCCAGCGCCTGACAGGACCACCCGGACGCAACGACGACAGGACCAGCAGATACAGAACCAGGAAATGAAGTGCAGCTACGCCCGGAGAACCGGCGGAGCGGACCTTTCCAAGCTACTACTCCGCCGCACGAAGGTCCACCTCAAACACCAGAACCGCGTCGTTTGGAATGTGTCCGGGGACCCCCTGGGCCCCATAACCGAACGCCGGGGGCACAATCAGCTTGCGCCGTCCACCCACGCGCATCCCTTGCAATCCCTCCTGCCAGCCTCGCAATGTCCGGACGAGTTCCAGCCGCACAGGCTCGCCTCGATCGTCCGTGGCATCGAACAGTGTCCCGTCGACCAGTTGCCCGCGGTACTCGACTGTGATGAACCGCGTCTGCCGCGTCACCTCGGCCCCCGCACCGTTTCGCAGGTCAACGAACCGCAGCCCGCCAGAGACTTCCCGCGTGAGATCGCGGACCATCAGGTTCCGGAACTCGACGAGGCGGCCGTGACTTTGCAGTCCGATATGCCCCAGCGGCGGACGGGACGCGAGTGTCCTCGGACGCCCTTCCTCATCCGGGGCATCGAGCCGCACGTCATTGACGACTTCATTATTGATGGCCACCTGCACCCGTGAGCCGGCGGCCGTCACCAGGCACGTCTGCCATTCCCCGGCTTCGACCTTGGCCCTCCGCAGCGGGGGGACCTGGTAGTAGATCGCCCCGGTGTACTGGTCCGGCCGCAGGTCGGAATACTTTTCGGCCGTATCGTCGATCAGCTGGATTTCGAGCCCGTCACGGGTCGGGTTACCGCCCGTCGGAAACCGGATGCCGACTCCGGTATTGGCTCCTGCCGACAGTCGATATTCGAACGTCAGCTGGAAATCGCTGTACACCGCATCGCAGCAGAGCCAGCCGCCGGCAGCATGCGAGCACTGAATGACTCCGTCGACGACGCTCCAGGCCTCGTCCTTGCCGTCAACGACGTTCCATCCTGTCAGATCCTTCCCGTTGAACAGCGGCCGGCGCGGTTCCTCGGCCGGTTTGGGCGATTCGCTCATCGAAGTGGCGACCACCTCCGCCTCTTCCGGGCGCGTCGTCAGCCGCCTGGGCTTTGGAGGCGGGTTCGCCAGCGACGGTGGAAGGTTGTCGCGGGTCGGGGCGGCCGGCTTCGATTCCTGTGATGCGACGGCAGTTGGAGACTCAGCCGCGTCGGCTGGAACCTCCCCGGTTGCGCGGTCCATCTCCGCGGCCGGAAGCTCCGGAGTCGTGGCCGTTTTCTCGACGGCGACGTCCACGTCGGGAACGGAAGGTGCGGACATCGGTTGTGGCGGCAGACTGTCCGGCGGTGTCGTTGAGGCCGTCTTGATCGGAGTGACTTCCGTCTCGGGACGATCGACACGGGTGCGGTCAGAGTCGCTGCCAGAGGTGAGCAGTACCTCCTGACGTTCACCGGAATCAGTCGGAGCGATCGTCGCTGCGGCGGGGCTCACGGCATCGGCATCCTCCTCGATCACCGCTGCAGTTGAACGATCCATCGGCGTCCAGCCTGACTCGACATTGGTGGAGGCGGTGCGCATGGAATGTGACCGCCCGACATCGACCGGTCCCGACGCCTCCTCGCGGCATCCGAGGAGCAGCCCGAGGGCCAGACAGCCGAAACACGCTGAGACTTGAACCATCCGCGCCACGTCGGACTCCTTCCCGACAGAAACTCTGTACGCGTCCATGCAGGGACAGAGTCTATCGGCAACTCGTGTGGGAGACACCGCGAGATCACCCGCACGGCCCTGTCGCCGTCGTCGTCAGGCAGTTCCGGCCGATCGGCCGTCCAACCACTACAGAAGGACTTCGCACACAGCAGTTGCGGTGGACTGGGATCTGCGGCCTGTGGCTGGCTACGATGCGACTCTTCCCGATCGACTTTCCCCTTCTGAAAACGCTTGCCCATGTTTCGTCGACAGAACCGCTGTCTGGCACCCGGTGTTGATACCGCCCCCTCAGTTTCGAGCGACACCGGTTCGACAGCTTGGGCGGCAGTGTTCGCCTCCGCGCCATGCCGCCAGACGTGCCGGCTCGCCAGTCGGGCGGTCGCAGTCGTGCTGATTGTTGCGGCCTCGGTGACTCCCGGACTCGCGCAGGAAGGCAAGGCGACTGCCGAACCCCTGGCGATCTGGCCCGGACTGGCACCGGGAGAGACATCGATGGACGAGGGCCGGCCCCGTGCGCCGCGGCCCGGTGAGAACCCTCCCGCGACACGGATCGAGGCGATACGCCGCCCCACACTTGATGTCTACCTGCCCGACACTCCGACGGGAGCGGCGGTTCTGATTCTCCCGGGCGGAGGCTATTCTTACGTCGTCGTCGACAAGGAGGGCTCCGAGGTTGCTCACTGGCTCAACGGTCAGGGAATTGCCGCGTTTGTCCTCCGCTATCGCACTCGCGAGCTTGCCGGACCCGGCGAGCCGCACTGGCGGCGACCTCTTCAGGATGCGCAACGGGCAATGCGACTGATTCGCAGTCGAAGCGAGGAATGGTCCCTCGACTCCACGCGAATCGGCGTCATCGGCTTCTCGGCCGGCGGACAGACGGCCACCCTGTTGCACACGATGCACGGGGGGGAACAGTACGAACCGCTCGACGAAATCGATCAACTCGAATACCGACCCAACTTTGCCATGCTCATTTACCCCTGGAGAATCCTCGACGAGGATCTCGGGGGACGAATTGACGTCAGCGAGCAGACGCCTCCGACGTTTCTCGTCCATACCCACGACGATCACGCCACGTCGCTCGGTTCGGCCATGCTCTATGTGAAGCTCAAACGGGCCGGTGCATCAGCCGAATTGCATGTCTTCGAGTCGGGCGGCCACGGATATGGCACGCGCACGGTCGAGGGAGCGAATGTTCATGAGTGGACACGACTTGCGGACGCCTGGCTGAGTCGCCGCGGGCAGTCGTCCCGGTAATTTTCCGTCAAGGGAGTTCATCTTCGGAAGTGGTGTATTTTGCCGTCCGGGAATCTGTTAACGTCGGTGCGTTTTCCCCCGACTGACGGACACGATGCCCACTCAACTTCATCGCCATCTGTCACCGGACGAGCGTTCCCGACTGGAGGACGCGTACCGGCGCGTCAAGGACGAACTGTTGTCTGCCCGCTCTCCTGCCGGGCACTGGGAAGGGGAGCTGTCGACATCGGCCCTGTCGACAGCAACCGCGGTGATGGCACTGCTGCAGGTCTCGTGGAATGGGGGGCACCCGAAGGTGTCCTCCGAGCAGCTGCAGGCGCTGGCTTGCGGTGGTCTCGAGTGGCTGCTGGTACATCAGAACGCCGATGGCGGCTGGGGAGACACGGTCAAAAGCCGCTCCAATATCTCCACGACCATGCTCTGCCACGCCGTTCTGATCTACGGCGAGAGGCACGGGATTTCAGGAGATGCCCAACGCGTCACGAAATCGATTTCGGCTGCGGAGGCATACATTCGGGAGGCCGGCGGCACCGCCGCGATGATCGCGCGGTACGGCCGAGACCGTACGTTCTCGGTCCCGATTCTCACACACTGTGCCTTGGCCGGTCTGGTGGAGTGGAGCGACGTGCCGGCACTTCCCTTCGAGTTGTCGTGCCTGCCGGCCCATTTCTACAAGACAGTCCGGCTGCCGGTTGTCAGCTACGCACTGCCAGCACTCATCGCGATCGGGCAGGTGCGACATCACTTCGTGCCCAGTCGCAATCCGGTGATGCGGCACATCCGGAATCGCGCTGTCGAACCGAGTCTGCGCGTATTGCAGTCGATCCAGCCGACCAATGGCGGCTTCCTCGAAGCAGCTCCGCTGACGAGCTTTGTCACCATGAGTCTTGCGGCGTGCGGACTCGCGTTGCATCCGGTGGCCGTGAAGGGAGTCCAGTTTCTCGTGGATTCCGTCAGGCCGGATGGCAGCTGGCCGATCGACACGAACCTTGCAACGTGGGTGACCACGCTGTCGGTGAACGCCCTGCAGGACGATCTGCCGGATGCAGCGGCGCCGGTGCTGCTGCACTGGCTTCTGGACCAGCAGATGCGAACCGTTCATCCGTACACGAATGCCGACCCGGGAGGCTGGGCCTGGACCCCTCTGCCGGGTGGTGTTCCCGACGCAGACGACACCCCCGGCGCAATGATCGCGCTGTGTCAGCTCGCCGAGCAACAGACGGCCCTCGAGCTGGAACTCCCCGAGGTCACCGAGATCGGAATCCAGGATTCGTTCGTGCGGTTTAACGGAGCGGTCCCCCGGTTGTCGGAGATGACGGCAGTTTCGGAGTCTCTGCAACTGGCGGCCGACTGGCTCGTCTCGCTGCAGAACCGCGATGGAGGGTTCCCGACATTTTGTCGCGGCTGGGGCCGGTTCCCGTTCGATCGGAGTTCTCCCGATATCACGGCTCATGTGTTGCGGGGACTCGTGGCCACGCTCGATTTTCTCGGAGACATGCCATCGATCCGCTGTGATACGTACCGGCGTGCGATCGACGCAGGATTCGACTTCCTGCGACGGGTGCAGCGACCGGACGGGTCATGGTTGCCCCTGTGGTTCGGAAACGAAGCGGCCGACGACGATATCAACCCGACTTACGGGACCGCGCGGGTTCTGATGGCGTGGCGCGACTGTGTGCCTGCTGAAGGAACACGCGACGGTTCTCACCCGGCGCAGCGAGGTTTTCACTGGCTTCGGGAGAACCAGAATCCGGATGGAGGCTGGGGAGCCGGCCCGGGAACTCCCTCTTCGGTCGAGGAAACTGCCTTGGCCACTGAGGCCTTGCTTGAGGACCCTCAGGCCGTGGAGAATGTGCGTCGCGGGCTGAACTGGCTCCTGGATCGCATCGATTCAGGAGGGATTGGCGAGCCTGCTCCGATCGGTTTCTATTTCGCGAGACTCTGGTATTTTGAGCGTTTGTATCCGCTGATTTTCGCGGTCTCTTGCCTGGGACGGGCGAGTCGGCAGGTCAGCACGCCTTCCCCACGCCGATTTGAGGACGGGGTCGAGTCCCCGTTCGTCGAGCGGGAACGGGCCTGCTGATACAGGTCATCCCGCCACACTGGAGGCACGTGTTTTCGGCGAACTTCGAATGTTCAACCGGCCAGCGCCGGCCGCCGATCGACGTTGAGTGCCCCATGGCCAGGCGACCCTCCCATGCCTTCGACAGTGCGAAGTCCACTTCACCTTGAGGAGTCTCCGTTGGACAGCACGGCCACTTCCCGAGAGGCAAGCGAAGCCATCCCTCCCGACCACGGGGGCCAGGCGGAGAGTGATGAGAGCGTGCGCCCCCGCAAACGGCCGCGTCGACGCAGCACCAGCCATCTCAAGGATGTCCCCGAAACGCTCGCCCTGCGTGAAGCGATTCGGGATGCCGCCGAGACCATCGCTCAGTCACTCGATCCCTCACGCCCGTTCACCAAGAACGATCTCGAACATGCCGGCCGGAAACTGCTGGAGCAAATGGAGCAGCCCGAGCGGTTTCTGGGCTTCGCCATGGTGCTCATCGGGAATGCCTTCTGGAAGCGGCAGTTCCTGGCGACACCGTTCGACCGCCGCCTGCTGCTGCTGCCCCATTGCCTGAAGCACGCGGAGGGATGCCCTGCCGAGTACGACGAGTTCGGACTCGACTGCGAGAAGTGCGGGGCCTGCTCGATTGCCGACTACAAGGTTCGTGCGGAGCAACTCGGCTACAAGGTGCTGGTCGCCGAAGGGTCGCCAATCGTCCTGAAGATCATCGTCGAAGGGTATGTCGACGGAATTCTCGGCGTGGCCTGTCTGAACGTTCTCGAAAAAGCGATCGACAAGGTGCTGATTGCCGGGGTTCCCTCGTATGCGGTTCCGCTGCACTCGGGCGATTGCAAGAACACGAAGATGGACGAGTCGTGGATCTGGGAGGTTCTCGACAAGTACGAACCTTTGAACACGACCGCGACGACTGGTTATGTACCGGTCATGCGTGCCGCCAACCGGCTCTTTACCGACGACTTCGATCGCCTCGTGCCGCGCATCCGAAGCGGAACGCCCGAGAAGGCACGCTCTCCCCTGGGGATGACCGAAGACGTCGCGTACGACTGGCTGGCGAACGGGGGCAAGCGGTTCCGCCCCTTCATCACCCTCGCGGCGTGGCAGGCGGTTCAGGAATCTCCGGCGACGACTCCGGGGACCGAACTGGACTTTCCCGACTCGGTCGCCCGTGTCGCCATGGCGATTGAGGCCTTTCACAAGGCGTCGCTCGTCCACGACGACATCCAGGACGATGACCTGTTCCGGTACGGGCGCGAAACCCTGCACCGCACGCACGGCATGGGGCCCGCCATCAACATCGGTGACTACCTCATCGGGATCGGTTACCGGCTGATCAACTCGTGCCGCGAAGAACTTGGTGCGGACCTCGCCTGC
>CAZUXX010000167.1:0-7297 GCA_964624215.1 uncultured Planctomycetaceae bacterium | reverse complement strand
ACACCCCGGCACACCCCGTGTCCGTACGACGGATGTCGCTCGCTGCGCAGCGTGAGCGCGACATCTCGCTTCGCCAAGTCAAAGCCCACTCACGCGGCCGGAACACGCCCCCCCACGCGACTAATGATGGTGGCGGTGCCGGTGATGATGTGACCCGAAATGGATCGACGCCCGCACGGCCGGCGGCGGAGGGTGGTAACAGCCCGGATGGACCACCACAACCGGCGGCGGCTCATGCACCACATGCATCACCGGTCCCCGGCGCGGCACAGACGTTCCGACGGTCTGGATGTTCGCAATCACCCGATCGCTCACACCGCTTTGCTTGAGTGCCACCAGAGAGGACGGGTCCAGGTTGAACTGCCCGCCACGTGCACGCACGGCATTGATGATCACATCGTCGCTCAAGCCGTTCTGCGACATGTAGATCAAATCAGCATTCGTCAGCGGAGGCTGCGAACTCCGCATCGCCTGCTCGTACGCCAGCTGATTCAGCGCCGCGTCTCGCTGCTCCCGGGCATCCTCGGCATCACCAACCAGATTCCCGGCAATCGCACCGGCACCGGCACCGAGCACCGCTCCCAGCTCGCCGTGCCCGCTCTGATGCCCGATGATCGCTCCCGTGACAGCTCCCAGACCGCCACCAATCAGGGTGCCCCGTTCTGCGTGGTTCATCCCCGCGCAGCCCGAGATCATCGCCGTGACTGCTCCGCAGACCAGCAGCTTCTGCCGCTGTCGACCCGTTTGAAACAACATCCCTGCTTCCCCTGGGCTCGTGCCGCGGCCGTCCGGACGGGGCCGATCACGTCGTAATATCGACCAAATCCGGCAACGAGGTCCAGAGATCTTCCGGATGCTTGCCGGCAACGGTCCAACGGGGCCGTTCCCCGGCACACAGGCCGCACAGCCCCCGCAAACTCTCGCGACAGGCGATCGGCCGCAGCCCCACCCGATCCGTTGTGATCAGCGTCAGTTACGTTCCCTCATCCCGGAACTGCTCCTGACTCCTGCCCCGGCTCGAGGTGCTCTACACTGGCCGTCAGTCGCTTCGGCAACACCCCGGCGGTCACCACCAGTCTGGCAGCTTCCGGCGTTGCGCCCTGTGCCGCAAAACCATGTCCGATCCCTTCTACCCCCGGCGCACCTCCTTCATGCCGATGCTGGGCTGCCTCACCGTGGCCTTCGCGTTTCTGTTCATGTGCCTCCTCCCCTTCTTTCTGGTGGACATGATGCAGACCGCCCTGACCCGCCTCAGGCTCCCCCCGCTCGTCGCCTCCTTCTCCGTGCTGGGGATCCTTCTCGGCTCTCTCGTGAATATCCCCGTCTACCGCTTCGCCCGCGATCAGGAGCAGGCCGAAATCGTCTGGGGAGCCTTCCAGATCGGAGCACTCTCCCCCCGCTACCGCAGGCTCCGCACCGAAACAGTCATCGCCGTCAACGTCGGTGGCTGTGTCATCCCCACCCTCCTGGCACTCTGGCAGATCCGCATCCTCTCCTCGGCCGGTTTCCAGACCATGGTCCTCGCCTTGGTCGTCACCCTCGCCAATATCGCCATCGCCTGGCGGGCAGCACGTCCCGTCCCCGGCGTCGGCATCATGATGCCCGGACTCCTCTCCCCACTGGTGGCCGTCGGACTCACCTGGCTGCTCGACATCCCCGAAGACTATCGCACCCCTACCGCGTTCGTTGCCGGCGTCATGGGTCCCCTTGTCGGGGCCGACCTGCTGCACCTGAAAGACATCTCGCGCGTCTCGATCGGGCTCCTCTCCATCGGAGGTGCCGGAACCTTCGACGGAATCGTCCTCTCCGGCTTGCTCGCCGCCCTGCTCGTCTAGCTCCGCAACCGTCACGTTGCCTTTGCGTCAGTCACGGCCGGGCCTTACCATCAGCAAAACCTGATCCGACGCGTTCTCGATCGCACACTCGTTCACAACGCCCCTGCCGGCTGGCAGGCTTCACCCGCAGTCACTCCCCGGGAGAACTTTCATGAGCCGTCGTCAAACCCGTCGCGATTTCCTCAAGCGCTCCAGCACCGCCGCCGCGGCCGGTGCCGTGATGCCCTACTGGTTCAGCGGAACCACCTCACTCGCCGACGACGCCGCGAAAAGCCCCAACGAACGACTCCTCCTCGGGTGCATCGGCACCGGTGATCGCTGGCGCTCGGTCGGTGCCGCCGCAATGAATTTCGCCGACTGCATCGCCGTCGCCGATGTCGACGCCAGTCACGCCGGGCAGGGCCGCCAGATGGCGACCGAACGAAGCAAGTCCAAGGCAGAAGTCGCCGTGTTCGAGGACTACCGCCACGTCCTCGGTAACAAGGACATCGACATCGTCACCATCGTCACCCCCGATCACTGGCACTCGAAAATCGCCATCGAGGCGATGCAGGCCGGCAAGGATGTCTACTGCGAAAAACCGCTCACCCTCACCATCAACGAGGGAAAGCAGATTCGCAAGGTCCTCGACGAGACCAACCGCGTCTTTCAGGTCGGCACGCAGCAACGAACCGAAATGGGCCGCCGCTTTCTCGGAGCCATCGGCCTCATCCGCGAAGGCCGCATCGGCGAAGTCAAAAAAGTCGTCTGCAACATCGGCGGAGCACCCACCTGCGCCCCCATCCCGGTCGCCGACGTCCCCGAAGGTCTCAACTGGGAGATGTGGCAGGGACAGGCCCCCCTGCACGACTTCCGCTTCCGAGAAGCCGGACGCTGGGGCAACAGCCGTTGTCACTACGAGTTCCGCTGGTGGTACGAATACTCCGGCGGAAAGATGACCGACTGGGGAGCACACCACGTCGATATCGCCACCTGGGCCATCGGCATGCAGGACTCCGGACCCACCTCCGTCGAAGGCATCATGGTCGAGCATCCCGTCCCTCTCGACGAGAACGGCATGCCCACCGAACCTGACCGCTACAACACCGCCAGCAAGTTCGACATCAAGGTCGTGTACCCCAACGGGATCGAAATGCGGATCGTCAGCAATTCGCCCGAAGGAAACGGGATCCTCTTCGAAGGCACCGAGGGATCATTCCACGTCAGCCGCGGCAACCTCAAGGACGTCAAGGGAACCGTCGTCGCCGACCTCAAGGACAATCCCCTCCCCGAAGGTGTCATTGCCGACATCTACGGCAAACCGGTCCCCGGCAGCCACATGGAAAACTTCATCCAGTGTGTCCGCGATCGCGAAACGCCAATCTCCGACGTGCATTCACACCACCGCGCCATGACGACCTGCCACCTGGCAAACATCGCCATCCGGCTCGGTCGGCCCATCCAGTGGGATCCGCAGGCCGAGCAGATCGTCGGTGACGAAAAAGCCGCCGCGATGATGGGCCGCGAGCAACGCAAGGGATACGAAATCAACGTGACGATCTGACGCACTCCCCACCTGCGTGCAGACGTTACGGGCTGCGTCACCCTGCAGAAGGGGCCGGCTTCCAGCGCGAGACGCCGCTTCGATCCCCGACTGCATCTGGCCACAGGCGCCGTCACTCACGTGGCGGCGCCGCCAGAACCCACACGGCAACCCGGTCAACCATTCCTCCAACACCGCCAGACACATCATGCTCCGAATCGTGTTCGCGTTGATCGTGCTGACGACAGCCGGGAATGTGCTCCGGGCCGACGACATCCGACCAACCGAGGACGATTACTACCCCATCACCCGCTTCGAGGTCCCCGAAAACGTCGTCCTCGAAGCCGGGGCCTTCCAGCTGATGCCCGACGGGCGAATGGCAGTCGCCTCCCGTCGCGGTGAAATCTGGATGATCCGCGATCCATTCGCCGACAAGGTCTCCTCCTCGCAGTTCTCCCGCTTCGCTCACGGTCTGCATGAAGTCCTCGGCCTCGCCGAAAAGGACGGCTGGCTGTACATCACGCAGCGGACCGATGTCTCGCGAATTCGCGACTCCGACGGCGACGACCTCGCCGACGAATTCGAGGTCGTCGGCGATGGCTGGGAAATCTCCGGCGACTATCACGAATACGCCTTCAGCTCCAAGTTCGACAACGACGGCAACATCTGGGTCACCCTCTGTCTCACCGGATCATTCAGCAGCCAGGTCAAATACCGCGGCTGGTGCGTGCGGATCTCTCCCGACGGCAAAACCATCCCCACCTGCAGCGGCATCCGCTCCCCGGGAGGCATGGGAGCCAACCTCGCCGGAGATATCTTCTACACCGACAACCAGGGGCCGTGGAACGGGACCTGCGAACTCAAGCATCTCCGCCCCGGCAAGTTCGTCGGACATCCCGGTGGCTTCGCCTGGTACGATCTCTGCACCGATGTCATGGGCCCCAAACCACCCGAGCCCACATCCGGCAGCCGCTTCATCACCGAAGCCGGAAAGATTCCCGAATACGAACCCCCCTCGATCCTCTTCCCCTACAAGAAGATGGGACAGTCCGCCAGCGGCGTCGCCTGCGACATCACCGGCGGAAAGTTCGGCCCCTTCGACGGACAGCTGTTCGTAGGCGACCAGACCTTCAGCACCGTGATGCGGGTCGACCTCGAACAGGTACAGGGCCACTACCAGGGCGCCTGCTTCCCCTTCCGCGAAGGCTTCGGATCCGGAACAGTCGCCGTCGAATTCACCCCCGACGGATCGATGTTCGTCGGCGGCACCAATCGGGGCTGGGGCTCTCGCGGAAACCAGCCCTTCGCCATCGAACGCGTAAACTGGACCGGAAAAGTCCCCTTCGAAATCAGACACATGCGGGTCAGACCCGGCGGATTCGAACTGGAGTTCACCCGAGCTGTCGATCCCGAAACAGCCGGCAACCCCGCCTCCTATTCAATGCAGACTTACACCTACATCTACCAGGCCAGCTACGGCAGTCCCGAAGTCGACCACACCACGCCGAAAATCACAGCCGCCACCGTCTCCGACGATCGCCTCAAGGTCCTGCTCTCCGTCGACGGACTCCAGGAAGGCCATGTCCACGAACTCCACAGCAGCGGAGTCCGCTCGGACACGGGGTTGCCTCTGTTGCACCCCGAAGCCTACTACACTCTGAACTACTTCCCGGAACAGTGAACGCGGCCCCGCCCCGGCTGGGTCCCGCGTCTCCCCGCCGCAGCATCCTCCCTGCAGCGATGCCGGAATCCTCCCGCTCCGTCTTGTGCGAGGCGACATGCTCCACTGCGTCATCATGGCCGGCGGACGAGGAACCCGCTTCTGGCCGCTGAGCCGTCATCAGCGACCCAAGCAGTTCCTTCCGCTCCTCGGCGAGACCTCCCTCATCCAGGCAGCAAGTGAGCGCTGCCGTCCACTCGTCAGCGACGATCGCGCCTGGGTCATTACCGCGACCGACCTCGCCGATCTCACGGCACAACAGTTGCCCGGGCTCCCCTCGGGCCACATCCTCACCGAACCGGTCGGACGCAACACCGCCCCGGCCATCGCGCTCGCCGCCGTCGCTCTTCTGGCGGAAGATCCCGACGCCACCATGCTGGTCCTCCCCTCCGATCACGTGATCGGTCCGGTCACGGCCTTCACCAGCGATGTCGAACTCGCCGTCGACCTCGTGCACGAAGATCCCTCGCGACTTGTCCTCTTCGGCGCACCTCCGACCTGGCCCGCCACCGGATTCGGTTACATACAGCCCGGTCCGCACCTCCGCGACAGCCGCGCCTTTGCAATCGGACAGTTTCGCGAAAAGCCCTCACGCGACGTTGCCGAACAGTTGATCCATGCCGGCTGCCTCTGGAACTGTGGCATCTTCGTCTGGAAGGCCCGCACGATCCTCGAATCGCTCAAGAACCACGCCCCCGATGTCGCCGCCGGAATCGACCGCATCCGCCAGGCGTGGTCCACCCCGCTGAGGCACGCAGCACTGGCAGACGAGTTCCCCGGACTCCCCTCCATCTCCATCGACCACGCCGTGCTCGAACACGCCCCCAACGTCTGCGTCGTTCGCGCCGGCTTCGACTGGGACGACCTGGGAGGCTGGGAAGCCATCGCACGTCGCCACTCCCCCGCGCCCCGGACCTCCAGCGTCTCCCTCAGCGGGAAAACCGTCGCCCTGAACACCACCGGTTCCATCCTCAGATCAACAGACGACCATCTCGTCGCGGCCGTCGATGTCGACCATCTCTTGATCATTCACACCCCGGATGCGACGCTGGTCGCCCCCCGCAATGACGAGGCCGCCCTCCGCAGACTCGTCGACGAACTGCGACAGCAGGGGCTCGACCAGTTCCTGTAAAACCGCACCCCAATACAGACACGATCACTGGCGGCATCACCCTGCAGCCCGTCGAGGTCATCTGTCGACGCGTGACCTGCCATCACCTTCAGAAGACCATCTGGCCCACACACCAACCTCGGCCGCACCCCTGCCATTCACCCCCTTACATTGCTTCAACAATGACGTCGCGACTGTCTACCGGAATTGATCGACTCGACGAACTCCTCGGAGGAGGACTCCTCCCGGGAACCATGACGGTCGTCCTCGGTGCCACCGGAATCGGTAAATCCCAGCTCGGCATCCAGTTCGCCGCAGCAGGATTGCAGCAGGAACAGCAGCGGGGCATCTTCTTCGACATGACCTCCCGCGGCGACGAGCAGAACCACGCCGACTACGCCGACCGGATCGCCGGCTGGAAACTCCGCACCGCCGATCTCAACGTGCTCCCCCCGCATGCGCTCTGGGATCGCGAGCAGGCGCGACGCGACATCATTCATCTCTTTCACCGCGCCGGACGCCGCGTCACAACCCGCGACCTGTCCACGGAAGAACTGCAGGAATGGAAGGCCGACCTCAATCGCAAACTTCAGGTCGCGATCCAGTTCTTCTACGGGAACTTCATCCACGGTGTCCGACGCTGCGTCGTCGATGGAATCGAACCGACCGACCGCGCCAGCGAATCCTTCCAGTTCGACCTCTTCGAATACATCTACCACCAGATCCTCCGCAAAGAGTCCGAATGGGTCGCCCGCGATCTCCTTCGCGCCGAGTACAGGGCACATGCCGACGAGGTCGCCGCTCACACCTACGACCACCGCGACATCGGCTGCCTCATGCTCTGCACCACGCACGAAGTCATGCTCGATGACCTGATCAGTCGACCCATCGAAAGCGGTGACATCCTCTCCAATGCCAATACCATCATCCTCATGGGCAAGATCCGCGACGGACTCACCATGGGCCGCGCTCTGTATGTCGCCAAACACCGCGGCAGCGCCTGCAGCGAAGCCATCGTCCCCTACGAGATCACCGGGCACGGCCTCTCGCTGTGACCCCCCGCTCCGCAGTGCACTTCAGACGGGGGCTACGTTTCGTCCTCGGCAGGG
>CAZUXX010000166.1:0-7302 GCA_964624215.1 uncultured Planctomycetaceae bacterium | reverse complement strand
TACGGGATGGTCCTCGGGACACAGACGGCACGCGAGGCGTCTGTTCCGGAGTTCCTTGAACGCGTCGACCAGACAGGCGACTTCCTGGCGACTTCTCGCCCTACGGCCGTCAACCTGTTCTGGGCGATTGATCGCATGCACACGGTTGCACGAACGGCCGCCGGCGAAGGGGGCGTCTCAGCAGCTCAGTTGCACGATCGATTGCTTCACGAGGCGCAGGAGATTGAACGCGAGGACCGGGAGATGTGTGCTGCAATCGGGCGGCACGGGGCCCAGCTGCTCTCTGACGGGGACGGTGTGCTGACGCATTGCAATGCCGGAGGACTGGCGACTGCCGGTGACGGAACTGCGCTGTCGGTGATCTTCGCAGCGGCCTCCGAGGGAAAGCGGCTGATGGTCTATGCCGACGAGACCCGCCCGCTGCTGCAGGGGGCACGACTGACAACGTGGGAACTGAAACAGCGCGACGTCCCCGTGACACTCATCTGCGACTCGATGGCCGGTTGGGTCATGCGCGAAGGCCGGGTTCAGGCCGTCATCACGGGAGCCGACCGCATTGCCGCCAACGGCGATGCGGCCAACAAGATCGGGACGTACTCTGTGGCGCTACTCGCCCGGGCTCACGAGATTCCGTTTTACGTGGCGGCGCCCTCCTCGACGTTCGATCTGACGCTGGAGAGTGGCAGCCAGATCCCGATCGAGGAGCGTTCGGCCGAAGAAGTGACTCACGGCTTTGGTCGACCGACTGCGCCGGATGGCATTAACGTGTACAGCCCTGCCTTTGATGTGACACCGGCCGAACTGATTACCGCCATCATCACGGAGCGTGGGGTGATCGGTCCCGTTTCGACGGAGGCGATCCGCCAGCTTCTGGGGTGAGAGGATCGGTGCGGCCGCCGGTGGGCGATGGGGAACCGGCGCACCGGCTTTCTGCAGTTCACACGAGTCGCGGTGCGTATCAGTCAGTAGCGATGGATGTGTGCTTGCGATAGAGTCGGATTTCAGTTCTTGCGCTGCGGTGGCGCCTCATCGTTCCCGGTTCCGGGTCGTTTCGCCCGCATGTCCAGAAGGGGGTATCGCCTATGTCCCGCCCTGCCGTCGACAACATCAGGAATGTGGCTCTCGTTGGTCATGGAGGTCTCGGAAAGACGACACTGGCAGACTTGATGTTGTTTCGGGCGGGGAAGAACAGTCGGGCGGGCTCAGTGGATGACGGGACCAGCCTGCTCGACTCTGAACCGGATGAGCATGAACGAAAACACTCGATCACTTCGGCGCTGTGTCACTTCAACGTCGACGACGTTCACATCAATCTGATCGACACTCCCGGCATGCCGGACTTCGCCGGGCACGCCATCGCGCCGATGCAGGCTGTCGAGACTGCACTGATTGCCGTTGGTGCGACCGGTGGACTCCCGGTGAACAGCCGCAAGATGTTCCGACAGGCCGAGAACTATGGTCTGGCACGGATGATCGTCATCACCCGCTGTGATGCCGACAACATCGAGTTTGAAGAACTGATTGAGGTCCTCCGCCCGACATTCGGGCCGGCCTGCGCCCTGATGAATGTTCCGATCGGCCTGGGCGCCGACTTCCGCGGTGTCGTCAGCACGATCAATCCGCCGGGAGACATTCCCGAAGGCTGTCCGATCGATCCCCGGGAGGCGGGGCAACAGGTGATCGATGCCGCGGTGGAAGCCGACGAGCAACTGATGGAGCGGTACCTTGAAGGGGACACGCTCAGTCCGGACGAACTGCAGGGGGCGATCACTCGGGCCATTGCGCAGGGGACGCTGATTCCGGTCTTCTGCACCAGTGCGCGGGCAGACCACGGCGTGCAGGAGTTGATGGAAGGCATTGCCCGGCTGGCTCCTTCACCCAGGGCCCTGCGACATACGGCAATGCGGGCCGGTGACCAGGTGACCCTCGACCCGGATCCGGACGGTCCAGTGATTGCCCAGGTGTTCAAGACGCGGATCGATCCGTTCGTGGCGAAGATGAATTACCTGCGAATTTATTCGGGGACGATCAAGAAGGATGCTTCGCTGAAGGTCGCCCGCAGCGGGAAGTCAATCAAGATTTCACAGCTGCTTGAAATCCAGGGGGCACAGCACGAGAGCATTAACGAAGCCGGTCCCGGGGAGATTGTTGCCCTCGTCAAGATCGACGATCTGCATACCGGTGACACATTGTCGACCGACAGCGATGTGACCATTCCGCCGGTGGCCTTCCCGAAGCCGATGATCTCGCTGGCTGTCGAGCCCGCAACGCAGGCGGACCAGGCCAAGATCTCCACAGCACTGCAGAAAATCGAGGAGGAGGACCCCTGCTTTTACGTGCATCGTGAGGAAGCGACGCACGAGATGGTCATGCACGGGATGAGCGAGTTGCATCTGCAGTTGATCAAGGACCGGCTGCACGCGCGCGAAAAGGTCGACATCATCACGCATCAGCCGAAGATTCCGTATCGGGAAACGGTGAACGGCGAAGCCGAGGGGAGTTACCGGCACAAGAAGCAGTCGGGCGGATCGGGGCAGTTTGCGGAGGTCCACCTGCGGGTCTCTTCGTGCCCGCAGGGTGTGAATCCCGAGGAGTACTTCACGAAAGAGCGGTTCGCGAATATGCGCGAGTTCCACTACGACCCGGAACTCAACTATGCGTTCGTCGATCGCGTCACCGGAGGTTCGGTCCCGAACCAGTTCATCCCGGCCGTGGAGAAGGGAATCCGGGAGCGGATGCAGCGCGGCTGCATCGCGGGCTATCAGATCCAGGACATTGTGGTTGAACTGTACTTCGGCAAGGATCACCCGGTCGATTCGAACGAGACCGCGTTCAAGACCGCATCGAGCATGTGTCTGAAGAAGATCTTCAATGAGGCACGTCCAACGCTTCTTGAGCCGATCGTTCACATGGAGATCACGGTTCCGAACGACAAGATCGGCGACATCACGAGCGATCTGAACACACGCCGCGGCCGCATGGAAGGACTCGATGAAGCTCCGGGTGGCTTCACGACGATCAAGGCGTCTGCCCCTCTGGCGGAGGTCATGACCTACGCACGTTCGCTGTCGAGTCTGACCGCAGGACAAGGCTCGTTCACGATGGAATTCAGCCACTACGAGATGGTTCCACCGAACGAACAGCAGAAGATCATCGCTGCGGCCAAGCTCGAAGAGGAAGAGGCGTAGGCGAGGCCTGTCCCCTGCGATATCGTGCGGGCTCGCGGAGTCGGCCGGTATCACCCGGTGGCGAGCCACACCCCGTGGCGGTGTGAGTTCCGTTTTGTCGGGTCCAGTCGTGAACAGTCACCGGCACGCTGCCGAGGCTGCGCAGGGCCGCGCCAGTCGTCGTCATCTCAATGGAGTCCGGAACACGTTTTCATGCAACGAGTCCCTGCCTCGCCTCGCCGGTTCGAACTGACGTTTGATCGCAGCTTCCACCAGGAACGCTTCAGCGGTCGCGTCTATCTGTTCTTCAGTCGCGGTAATCCCGAACCGCGGCTTGCACTGAACTGGTTCAACCCGGCTCCGTTTGTCGCGCTTGATGTCGAAGACGTCGGTCCAGACGAGGTGATCGAGTTCGATCTCGACTCTGAAGATCTGCTGACATTTCCCCGTGACTTCGATGCGGTCGATATCAGTGGTCACTTTGTTCAGGCGGTCATCCGTTTCAATCCGAACGATCCCAATGTGTCGACGGGAGTCGGGAACGGTGTCAGTCAGGTCGAACGTCTGCTGGGGCAGTCATCGGAGAAACCGCTCCTGTTTCGCGTACGCCGACTCCTCCCCGCGGTGGTTGAACGTGAGTCCGACTGGAGCAAGGTCTTCAAGGTGCGTTCGCGATTGCTTTCGGAGTTTGCCGGTCGCGACGTTTACCTCCAGTCGACGGTGCTGTTGCCAGCAAGCTATCCGGAGCAGCGCGACCGCCGGTACCCGGTGATCTTCAATATTCCGGGGTTCGGTGGGCGGCATCACCGGCCACCGCGCCGCGTACCACTCGCTGAAGAGAATGACCGGGGGGTTGAATTCCTGCGGGTTGTCCTCGATCCACAGTGTCCGCTGGGACATCATGTCTTTGCCGACTCGGCCAACAACGGGCCGTGGCAGAAGGCCTTTTTGACGGAGTATCTCCCTGCCTTTGAAGAGGAATTCCGGGTCCTCCGCGATCCCGGAGCACGCCTGCTGACCGGCCACTCTTCCGGTGGCTGGAGTTCGTTGTGGATGCAGGTGACAAACCCGGACGACTTTGGTGGCGTCTGGTCCACGGCACCCGATCCGGTCGATTTCCGGGACTTCCAGAAGATCAATCTCTACGAGCCCGGGGCGAACATGTATGTGGATGCGGCGGGCAATCGGCGGCCGCTCGCCCGCCGCGACGCTCACGAAACACTCCTGTGGTATGACAGCTTTGCCTGGATGGAGCACGTGCTTGGCCCGGGCGGGCAATTGCACAGTTTCGAAGCTGTTTTCAGCCCGCGTGGCAACGACGGCCGGCCGCTTCCGGTTTTTGACCGGGAAACGGGAGCCGTCGATCCACAGGTGTCTGCCGCGTGGACCGCGTATGACATTCGCCTTGTCATTGAAGACCACTGGTCCGAACTGGGGCCCCGGCTTGCCGGGAAGCTGCGAGTCCATATGGGAACCCAGGACACGTTCCTTCTTGAAGGAGCCACGCGACTGCTCAGGGAGTCATTGCAGGAAATCGGCAGTGATGCCATCGTCGAGCTGCATCCGGGGAAGGATCACTCGAGCCTCATGACACCGGCACTGAAGAAGCAGATCTACGACGAGATGGTTGCTGCAGCGCTCAGGGTGATGTCGTGACTGACATTGCCGACAGTACACCGGGCGTATCTACTGCGTTCGCCAGAACGCCGGCAGCAGCAGTACCAGAATCGCAAACAGTTCGAGTCGGCCCAGCAGCATCAGTACTGTGAGCAGCAGCTTGCCAGGCTGGCTGAAGAACTCGTAGTTGCTGCGGGGGCCCAGGACTCCCAGTCCCGGTCCGATATTGTTGAGCGTCGAGGCCACGGCGCTGCCGCAATCGACCAGCTTCTCGGCTTTCGAATGCCCGTGGCGGTCCCAATGCGTGTCGGCTTCGAGAGCGGTCAGCAGCAGCGTCGAGAGAACGAAGATGACCATCACCAGCGAGAAGTGCACCGTCACGTCGCGGGCGACTCCCTCGTCGACGAAGATGGGCCCGATTCTCAGCGGCCGGACGAGATTGGGGCGGTAGGCTCGTTCGAGTTCGTGCCGCACAATCTTGAAGATCAACAGCCAGCGGATGACTTTCAGGCCGCCACTTGTGGAGCCGGCACAGCCGCCGATGAACATCAGGGCGAGCAGGAGCCCTTTGGGCGTTTCTCCCCACTGAAGAAAGTCTTCGGTGGCAAAGCCGGTGGTGGTCATGATGCTCACGGCGTTGAAGACCGCATGTCCGGCTGCAGTATGCCAGTCGTCGTAGACAGCGTTGCGCATCAGGCTCACTGTCAGCAGACAGCTGGCAGAGCACAGCAGGATGAGATACAGGCGGAATTCCGGGTCGCGTGCCAGCGTCTTCAGCCGGCCCCATCGCGAACCCGGCGTTGGCTGGCGAAAGATCAGGTAGTACAGCGAGAAGTTGGCGCCGGCGAGGATCATGAACAGCGTCATCGTCCCCTGGACGAGCGGCCCGTAGTGGCCGACGCTGGCGTTCCACGTACTGCACCCGCCGGTTGCCATGGTGCCAAAGGTGTGACACAGTGCGTGATACGGGGTGAGTCCTTCGAGCAACAGCAGTCCCGTCTGCACGGCACTGAGGCCGACATAGATCGTCCACATGACAATCGCGGTATCCTGGACCCGCGGTCGGACCGCCTCGGGAATTGGTCCGGGCATTTCCCGTTTCAGAAGCGCCTTGCCGCTGGCCCCGAGTTGTCCGAGGATGGCGACGAACAACACGATGATGCCCATGCCTCCGAGCCACTGCGTAAACGATCTCCAGAAGATCAGGCAGCGGGGGACGAGAGACTGGTCCTCGACGTCGGTCAGAACCGAGGCTCCGGTGGTCGTGAATCCCGACACGGACTCGAACAGGGCATCGGTCAATGTCATCGGGACGCCCGCCCGCCGCTGCGCGTCGCACAGGAGATAGGGCAATGCGCCGAGCGCTCCGGCGACGATCCAGCCCAGACCGACGACCGCGAGTGCCTCTTTTCGCAGAATGGCTCCTTGCTCCCGGCGCCCGATTGAGAACAGCACCAGCCCGACCGACAGGCTCACGGCCACGGAGGCCAGAATTCCGTAGAAGCCACGTTCCTCAAACTCCCGAGACTCGCCCAGCGCAGGGAAGGCCCACGGCAGGCTGAAGATCATGCAGCCACCAACCAGCATGGTCAGTTGGCCGAGCATGCGGCACAAGAGCCTCCAGTTCATTCGTGCTCCCAGCCCGTTCGTGGCCGCAGTGGCAAAACGCGTGCGTCGATCAGGTGGACTCAGTCATCGGCACCTGCGTCGCCGGTCTGGCCCATCGTCCGGACAAGTTTCTCGCAGTACTTCCCGAGGATGTCGGTTTCGATATTCACCGGATCCCCCTCGTGGCGCAGTCCGAGCGTCGTCTCCTTGAGCGTATGGGGAATCAGGGCGACGCTGAACCCGTTTTCGGTGACGTCGACCAGCGTCAGACTGATCCCATCGACGGCAATTGAGCCCTTGGAGACCATCTGCCGGGTCAGGTGTGCGGGAACGGTGAACCACATTGTCACCCACTCCCCTTCGCGGATGATCCGCTCTACGTGACCGACAGCGTCGATGTGCCCCTGGACAAAGTGCCCGCCCAGCCGGGCATCGGCCCGCAACGACCGTTCGAGGTTCACGCGGTCACCGGGAGAGAGTTGTCCCAGGTTGGTTCGCGAGAGGGTTTCTGATCCGGCCTGGAACTCCCAGCGTGCCCGGTCGGTCGATACGACGGTCAGACAGCATCCATTGATGGAAATGCTGTCACCAATCGACGGTGGTTCGGACGTAGCGAGCGAGCCGGGCGCGTCGATGCCCAGTCGCACCCCGTCTCCCTCGGACGTGATGCCAGCGACGGTGCCGATCCCTTCCACCAGACCCGTAAACATACGACTGCTGTTTCAAGGTTCCTGGGCCGGCGGGGCGTTTTTCGTCTTCCACAGTCGACCACTGATGATTTCCTGCCACGCCGCACGCAAGGGCGCCGCAAATGCGAAATAGCAGAAGATCAGCGGAACTGCCAGTTCGTGCACCCAGAAGATCACCGCCAGCGCAAAGACAAGCTGGATGACATGCCGTTTCGTGCGGC
>CAZUXX010000165.1:3266-7304 GCA_964624215.1 uncultured Planctomycetaceae bacterium | reverse complement strand
GTGGTCCGCCGACGACCTCGACAAAGAATTCCTTGCGGAATCGGGCCAGATCGCGCAGGGAGTACAGCAGGAACCGCTCGGCCTGGGTCAGGTTCTCCAGCACGACTTTCCGACCGGCACCGAACAGCAGCGGCTGAACGAGCGAGTAGGAGAGGAGTGTGGCCGTGGATGTCTGGTCGGGATTGAACAGCCAGAGTGTGTTGTTCGCGAGTTCGACGGCGACCTGTCCGCCGGCGGGAAGTAACTGGCTGATCCCGAAACGGGAGTTCATGGAAAGCTGATCGGTCCCCCCGCTGGGATTGAAGGCGGCTCCCAGGCCGATCGACGGTTCGCTGCCACCCAGGCCGAGGTAGCGCACGCCGAACTGGAACCGCTCGAAGGTGACGGCCAGAGCGGCGAGATAGACATCTTCGAGTTGCGACTGGTACTCGCGGCTGTGGATTTGCGCCAGTTCGACGGAATCGAGGAGTTTGATTTCGCGCAGCGCGGGGATGTCGGCGGGCAGCAGACCATTGCCGTCAGTCGAGTCCGGGGAGAGTCCGTACGGCTCCAGCCAGCGCGGATTCTCGAGCATCAGCCGGTCGCCGAAGCAGTGCCAGTCCTTGTGTCCTTCGTGCCCGTCAACACAGTGCATCAATGCATGTGCTGCAGGGTCGTCCGGGGGAAGTGGCGGGCGGTCGGGGTCGTAGGGGCTGTAGAAACGGCTGCGGGGATCGGGCGTAATATCGAGGCGTGGCAGCGACCACCGGGGATCGGTGAGCTTTTGCTGGACGGCCTGATAGACGTCGGCGTCGGCCTGTTCTCTCCAGAACTGGCGGGAGCATCCCCAGGGACCGCTGGCGCAGAGAATTCCCGCCAGGGCCAGGAGGCGTCCACTGCGAATGAGGCGTGACCACTGCTGCATCAGCCAGCCTCCCGGAGGTTTGAGGATGACGTGGCTCGGGGCGCCGAGGCTCGCGGAGCCGGGGAGGCGTTCTGGACAACCGCGGCGGCCTGTTCGAGCGATTCAAGCAGCTGCGAGAGCCGGGCGAGGTCCGACGGTTCGAACCCCGCCAGGAGCAGTTCAATGAGCCTTCGGGAATCGGCCTCGATCTGGTCAAGCAGTTCGCGTCCCTGGGCGGAGACCATGACAAGGCTTCGCCGCCGGTCGGACCGGGATCGAAAGCGGTACAACTGTCCTTCACTCTGGAGCCGGTCGATCAGTCCGCAGATCGTCGATTCGGCAAGGTCGAGGGCTCGGGCGAGTTCGATCTGGGCGCGTCCTTCGGGCCCGGCCTGAGCCAACTGACGGAGGAGCCCCACTCTGGCGGGGTTGAGTCCGCGCCGGGCATACTGTCGTTCGATCGCGCCGCGGATGGCATCCGAAGCGGAAAGCAGGCGGTCGATGACCTGGCGGCGATCCGGTTGTGGCAACTGGAAATCCCCCGAGATGTGCTGATTGTCAGCCCCTGTGACACAGCGAGCGGATCCGCGATTGACGCCGGGTGATGACGATTGCGGGCAAGTGTCGCTGCTGTGCCGGTTGAACGCTTCGCACGTTGAAGTGTTCCTCTGCTAAGAGTTCGGCAGGAAATCCTGCGAGCGTGAAGGATTCGTGCCTCGACGCGAGCCGGACGCGGGGAGCAGAGGCAGGACCGGCGAAAGCCGCCGCTGGGAGGGCTGCCGGCCCGGGAGGGGCTTGAGTGCCCTTGCAGCAGTCCCGGGAATCTGCCTTAATCCGGTGTGGAGTGGGGACTATGTCGCGAGTCCTGCCCCGATGTATCCGGCCTCCCCCTGCAGGAGGCGACCGGAATGTTGCGGGGGAAGGTGATCCTGGCGGCCGGTCGAATCACAACGCGTGCGCGGACAAACCCGTGTGCGTCAACCTCACGGGTGCCGGGTCTGAAGCGCTGGAGTGACAAGCACGATGGCAAATGAGCAGCAACAGGTAAAACGGCCGAAAGGATCCTCGCAGGGACCGTTGGTCATCTGGCACGGGATGACGCTGCGCCAGCTCTGGAAGCTGCACAAGTACGGCACGCTTCTGAGCTGGAACAAGGCGCTGACGACGGCGAGTCTGCCGTTTTCGGGGCTGTACAACTCGATCATGGCCGGGGTCGAGAACCTCGTTTATGGCCGCCGCCTGCAGGAGCTGAAGATCGAGAAGACACCGCTGTTTGTCATCGGGCACTGGCGGAGCGGCACGACGCTGTTGCACAACCTTTTGGCGCAGGACCCGCAGTTCAATTTCCCGACGATGTACCAGGTGGTGTTCCCCAACCACTTCCTGGTCACGGAGAAGGTCACGACGAAGCTGACGGCGGCATTGGTGCCTTCGTCGCGTCCGATGGACAACCTGCCTGCGGCGTGGGACATCCCGCAGGAAGAAGACATCGGGATGGCGATCCTGACACTGATCTCGCCCTACATGCTGATGGCACAGCCCGACCGGGATGATCTGGTCCGGCGGTTCTGGGACCTGAAGCTGCTCACGCCGGAGGAGAAGGCCTTCTGGATGGAGCAGTACCTGCTGTTTCTGAAGAAGTGCTCGGTGCGTGACCCGCGGCGGCTGGTGCTCAAATCGCCCGTGAACACGCTGCGGATCCAGATTCTGCTGGAGATGTTTCCGGATGCGAAGTTCGTGTACATCTACCGGAACCCGTTCAACGTGTTCAATTCGGCGGTGCATCTGCGGCGGACGATGTTCCCGCAGAACTGCCTGGGGAACCCGCATCTGAATGACGTCGAGGACAGTATCTTCTGGGTGCAGGAGCACACGTACCGGACGTACCAGCAGGACAAGTCGCTGATCCCCGAAGGGCATCTCCACGAATTGCGATTCGAGGATCTCGAACAGGATCCGGTCGGGGAGCTCGAAAAGATCTACACGAACCTGAATATGGACGGTTTCGACGCTCTGAAGGCGATCATCGAACCGCAGGTTCCCTCGCTGCGGAAGTACAAGAAGAACTCGTTCCAGTACGACCGTGCCAAGATGGACATGGTCTACGACCGTCTGCGATTCGTGTTCGAGCAGTACGGTTACCCGCATCCGGCGGAAGAACTGGAGAGCGTCGCGGCCTGAGGAGGTGCGTAAGGCAACAGCCCCTGATCTCCCGAGGCGTGCCCGGCCGTGACCACTGGCCGGGCATCCGCCCCGGTGGGATGGGGGTTACTCTGTTCCGAAGAACGTGCGCCAGGAAACGTACCGCGCGTCGTCCAGCTGACGGATGATGAGCGCGTTGCGACGTGGCTTGGTGGGGGAGCGCATCAGCCGCATGCGGGCTTCTCCCGGAGTTCGGCCCCCCTTGCGGACGTTGCAGTCGACGCAGGCAGCGACGATGTTGTCCCAGTTGGTTGGTCCACCGCGACTGCGAGGCAGGACGTGGTCGAGACTGAGCCGGTGTGCCGGGAACCGTTCGCCACAGTACTGGCAGCGGTGTTCGTCGCGTAAAAAAATATTCCGCCTGTTGAACTTCACCGAGCTTTTGGGAAGGCGGTCGTACGTCAACAGACGGATGATGCGTGGTACCTGGATTTCGAAGCTGACGGCGCGTATCCAGTCGTCGGTTTCGTCGTCTTCGCCGAGCATCGATTTCAGCTCGCTGAATTCGTGCCAGCCGGCGAAGTCATAGGTCATGAAGCGACCCTGCTCGACGTTGACGACCTCGGCGACTTCCTTGAAGAGCAGGCAGAAGGCCCGCTTGACCGAGACAACGTGGATGGGCTGAAAGTTGCGGTTGAGAGCCAAAACCGCGCCCTGCATCGCACCGGAGCGACGGCGACGAGCCCGCGCTCCGGTCGACGTGGCGGAGACTGCGGAACCCGCATGAGCCGTCTGAATCATCTCCGACCTCGACTGACTTGCAACGGGGTCGCGTTGCAAGTTCGGAACGATTCTAAGAGTCGTGGACACAGGTGACAACACAGAGGCCCTTTGATGTTCGGTGAAGAACCTGTTGGGAGGCGGGAGCGTTCGTTGTCGTGTGGTCGACCGCGGGCGAGGCGAGGTGCGTGGTGAGAGCGTAACCGGGCGGTGCGGTTCGGCCGGGTCCACTT
>CAZUXX010000165.1:0-3256 GCA_964624215.1 uncultured Planctomycetaceae bacterium | reverse complement strand
CAGCTAAATACAAGGACGTGCGGAGGGGCTTTGATGCCGTCCTGGTGATGCTTGTTATCCGGGACGGCAGGGCACTGTGCGCGGTTGTGGCCGCGGTTCCTGCTGTTTGCCGGTGAGGCGGCCGCGGGCTGACCAGGGGAAATCTCCCTTGCCGTGGACGACAACTCCCGAAATGATGTTTGCCTTTGCACGTTCCGCCTCAGAACGTTTGGCGCTCAAGCGCGTCCCCGTTCGCATTCAAAGAGCAGCACCGTTGAGTTACCCAATGCGGACTGGTCCGCGCTGGCCCCGAGTCGGGCAATGGACACGTAAGCTGGCCGAGCGGTTCTCCGAACGGAATCATCGTCGCAGCGGAATTTACAGGCCGGCTTCTGCGGAGATGCAGCAGCTCCAGGAGGGGCTGCGGCACCGTCTGTCGCGTGGCGAGACGCTGTACTTTGTCGGTCTGGGAGCGGCCGGGCACAACGCCGGTGTGGGACTGATTGAAGTCTCTCGCCAGGGTGGCCTGCGGCTTCTGGGGAACGATGAAGAAGAGCGGTTTACCGGGATCAAGCATTTCGCCGGCTATCCGCAGCACGCACTCGAGGTTCTGCGTCAGAGGCTCGCCGGAGTGGGGCGCACTCCGGATGACGTCGCAGCCTGGTGCCTGAGCTGGGACTACCCCGCGGCGTTCGGGATGCTGGTCTCGACGCTGATGCAGGAACTTCCGGCGAGCCGGCAACTGCTGCGCTCAGCGGCGATGCCCAAGTGGGACTTCACCAACACCCGCGAGGTCCGGCACGTTCCGGGCAAGCTGCAGGCACAGCTGGGTCTGTCCCGGGCACCGGTGCTGTGGAACATGCCGCACCACGAGAACCATGCATCGCTGGCGTATGCGCTGTCGCCATTTTTTGAAGACGGTGAACCGACGCTGGTGCTGGTGCTCGACGGCTTCGGAGACGCCGGGGCGATTTCGGTCTACGAGGGACGCGATGGCCGGTTGACGCACCGGTTCAGCAACGAAAGCCTCGTCGACTCGCTGGGTCTGTTCTACTCGGTCGTGAGTTCGACCCAGGGGGGCTGGACGACGCTCAGCAGTGAAGGGCGGTACATGGGAGCTGTCGCCTGGGGCAACAGCGACCGTCTAACGAACCCGTTTTATCGGGGACTCCGCGAGATCTTTCAGTTCGGGCCCGAGGGGCGGATCGAGATCAACCGGAACATGGCGAACTGGCAGTGCAGCGGGGAGCTGGCCCCGTACGCCCGGCGCCTGGTCGATTTACTCGGTCCGCCGATTCCTCCGGAGCGCTTGTGGAACCCTGACTCCGTTTTGAATGTCGAGGAAGTCGAACACTCGCCGATCACGCGTCAACGGGTGGACATCGCCGCGGCAACTCAACTGGTGCTGGAGGATGCCGTCTTCCACATCGTGGATCATCAGTTGCGAAGCACCGGCTGCCCGCGGCTGGTGATGACCGGCGGGACTGCGCTGAACTGCCTGGTCAACATGCGGCTGCTCGATCGGTACAACGAAGACTGGTTCGAGCGGGAGATGGGACAACGGCAACGGTTGTCGCTGTGGGTTCCTCCGATCCCGGGGGATGCGGGAGTCACGGCGGGAGCCGCATGCAGTCTGGCACTGCGGCTGGGGGTTCCGAAAGCCGAACCGCTCACGCACGCGTTCTACTGTGGTTTGGAGCCGTCGACCGAGGAGATCGCCGAGGCGCTGGACGAGCGCACAGAGATGGAGTCGGCAGAACTGGGAAGCATCGAGAATCCGGAGGAACTGCACTCGATTGCGGACCAGCTGGCGCGGCTGGTAGCGAATAACTGCGTCGTGGGCCTGTTCCGGGGAGCTGCCGAGACCGGTCCGCGGGCGCTGGGGCACCGTTCGATTCTGGCGAATCCCTGTGACCCGGACACCCTCAAGATCATCAACGAGCGGGTCAAGTTTCGGGAGATTGTGCGTCCCCTGGCGCCCATGATGACGCAGGAGGCGGCAGAAGAATTCTTCGAGCTGGCCCCGGGGGCCGCGAAGGATCAGTGGAACGCGTACCGCTACATGGTGCTGACGGTGAAGGCTCGCCGGGCGGCGAAAGAACGCATCCCGGCAGTGATCCATCGCGACGGCACCGCACGAATCCAGATTGTGCGTGCGGAAACCGATCCGCTGTGCCACGCGTACCTGGTGGCCATGGGGCGCTACACCGGATGTGAAGTGTCGGTCAACACGTCGCTGAACGTCGGGAGTCCGATCGTGCAGACGCCGCAACAGGCGCTTGTTGCGCTGACCAGGGCGCGGGGCATGACGGCCCTGCTGATGGTGGGCAGCGACGGTCGTGCCCGTCTGGCGTGGGAAACGACGGTCGACGCCGTCAAAGATGGCGGGCAGCGGCTGCACGAACTCCTGGATCTCCGCGAGCGGGATGTGGCGCTGGTGTGAGGAGGCGCGGGTGCTGCGGAGCGCAAGCACTTCGTGGTGCCGGCCTCCAACGGAGGGCCACGGAGGACGGACCGTGCCAGGTGCGTGCCGGACCTGCTATTCTGCCGCGCCGTGCGGTCTCCCGGCGATTGCGACCGCTCCTGTCGGCGGACTGATATGGCGTACACCAGGCACGAACAGCCTGTTCTGGTGCGGGATGGGGCCGCCCATGCGCGATGGTTAGGGACGAGACGATCGGATTGAAAGCCCATGCAACTGCTTGAACAACTGACACAGACTCCGTCTGTTCCGGGGCGGGAAGCCCGTGTCCGCCAGGTCATCGAGGACTATGTCCGCGCAGCGGACCTGTTCGACGAACTGCACGTCGATGCAATGGGTTCCCTGCACGGATTGCGGCGGCCGCGTCCGAAGTCAGGAGAACCGGCTGAGCGTCCCCTGCGGGTCATGCTCGCCGCTCACATGGACCAGATCGGCTTTCTGGTCGCTCACGTGGGGAGTGATGGCACGCTGCGACTGAACCCGGGGGGCGGGTTTGACCGTCGCAATCTGTTTGCGCGACGGGTGAAGGTTTGTACGGCAACCGGCGATCTGCCGGGTGTGCTGAACCCGTCGGGGAAGCCGATTCACATTGCGTCGGAGGAGGAGAAGAAGCAGATCCCGGAGATCCATGATTTCTTCGTGGATCTGGGTCTTCCCCCGGAAGACGTGCAGGAGACGGTGCGGATCGGCGACATGGTGGTGCTCGATGGCCCGTTCTCGGAGGTGGGTGAGTCGGTTGTTTCGCAGTGTCTGGACAACCGGGTTGGCTGCTGGGCCGTGATCCGGGCGATTGAG
>CAZUXX010000164.1:0-7328 GCA_964624215.1 uncultured Planctomycetaceae bacterium | reverse complement strand
GGGCCGACCTGCCGACGTCAATCGATGACTGGCCGGCCGAAACTCCGCAGACCGCCAGCGGATTCCGTCACATGTTGACCGGCGGAACCACTGCGAATGATCTCCCGGCGGCGCCAGAAGCCCGTTCGCATTCCTTCCACGCCGGAGCGGAGCAAGCGACCATGATCCCCAACCGGTTGGCCAACAGTCCTGCCACGGGGACTGATCGCGAAGGGCCGCAATGGATCGACGAACAGTTCCTGCGGAAGGTGCTGGCCGAAGACGAACCCGATGCATTTGATCCTGACGTGTTCAATCGACGTGTCCACGGCATCGAAGCCTCTGCGGCCCGTCGGACGGCTACCCGTCCTGCAGGCCAGGATCCCCTTACGCCACGCTGACGAGTCCCCCGCACATGCCATGGAACCTCCTGCGGGGCCTCATTGATTGCAGGATTGATGATGCCCACATTGACTCGCGAGCAGGTACGCCAGATCGACCGGAGGGCGATTGAAGAATTCGCCCTCCCCGGAATCGTACTGATGGAAAACGCCGGACGCGGCGCGGCCGAGCTGCTGCACCGCGAGGTGATCGACGGGCCTGTTGTGATCTGCTGCGGCAAGGGAAATAACGGCGGCGACGGCTTCGTCATTGCCCGACATCTGCAACTGTTCGGGCACGAGGTGCACATCCTCCTGTTTGCCGATCCCGCTTCCCTCGAGGGGGACGCCCTCACCAACTACCGCGTCGCCTCCGCCGCCCGGATTCCCCTGACCATCGTGGACGAGCCCGGCACTTCGTCCGTGACACAGCGGCTCGCCTCTGCCGCCTGGATTGTTGACGCCCTGCTGGGGACCGGCGTCACCGGCTCCGTCCGGGAACCGTTCCTCACCGCGATTGAGCAGATCAATCAGGCATCACGTCCCACGCTGGCGGTGGACGTTCCGTCCGGGCTTGATTGCGACACCGGATGGCCCGCGGGAACGTGTGTGCGCGCGACACTGACCGCCACCTTCGTCGCCATGAAAACCGGATTCACCGAGCCTCACGCGCAGGAGTTTACCGGTCCGGTCCATGTCGTATCGATCGGAGTGCCGCGTTGCTTGCTGGAAGAACTGGGACTGTCCTGACGGCTCACGGCTGGCCGATCGCACGGAGCTGTCCGCTCGTCGTCGCGTCGGGATCCTTCAGGTCAGCGCCGAGAGCATCAGATTGAGCGCATTGAACAGCGCATGAATCAAGACGAGCGTCCAGTAGCAGCGTCGCCGAACGTAGACCGCCCCCAGCACGGCCGACAGGGGCAAGAGTGCCAGCGAGTCGGGGAACGGATGGACCAGGCAGAAGACGAGCGATGAGCACACAATGGCGTGCAGAGTCGGCAGCACGCGTTCGAGCGTCGTCTGCAGGATCACGCGAAACAACAGCTCTTCGGTGATCGGGGCGACGACGATTGCCGAGAAACCGACCCACAGCCAGGTGCGGAACGAGCCGGCTTCGTCCAGCAGCCTGAGCAGTGGGTGATAGACCTGCTCCTCGCGAAGCCCCAGCTGCATCGTCGCGACCAGCACCACAAACACCGGTCCGATCGCCAGCAAGAAGCCGGTCAGCGCGTCCATTACTGTTTGGGCGGGGTTGTCCGGCCACAGGCGGAACCCGGGCTTTCGGTCCCCCCACCACAAACTCAGCAGAACGCCCACAATCGCACCATTGAGCAGAATCTGCGAACGAATGTCGTCAATCACCCGGTCGGCATCGAGCGGGTGAAGCGCCCGTGGGGGACCGCTCCTCGCCATTTGAAGGATTGCCACCGCCGACGTCGCCGCCGCCAGCCCGCACAGGGACGTCCCGAGCAGAGAGACCAGTCCTGGCAGCCGGAGCGGTGCTTTTGGGGGGGACCGGAGCAGTGACGTTGTCGACAGCGCCGGCGCAACGAGCTCGACGCCCCACGCCAGCATCGAAGCGGCAGTGAGACCGAGGATCACAATGGTCGCCACATCAATCGGCATGAATTCTTTTCAGTGGAATGGTCTCCCGGGCAGAGACGGCAGAGGGGCCTGAATCGCTCATGACAGGTCGGCTCCACAGACCCGGTGTCGATCTCCGTCCGGCGGGGGAATCATGGCGACTCGCGTGGGGCTGCGAAACTGCTGCTGATTCGGTGATGTCAGAATTGGGATGAACGGATCGCGTTACGCAGCTTCTCCAGATTCCGCAAGGTTCCGGTAGAAGCTGCCGATCGGCGGTCTCAAGGTCCCTCGGTGAGCCAAAGTCGGCTTGACCTCGATCAAGCGCGGCCGTGGCGAGGTCGATACTTCGTTCGAACGGATGCAGTCTGTTCCGACCTCGCCGGCCGGCGCAGCTGGAGAGGGGGCGCTCCGGACGACTGCTGAACCCACTGTTCGACGACCTTGACCCACGTGACCCAGACGGAACGATCGCTCTGCAGCTCGAGCGACCGGTTCAGGAGACGAACCATGAGAAAGATGACGTCCTTCGCCGGGGCTCTCGCCTCGGCACTTGGCCTGGGCTGGGGGGCCCTGGCCTCTGCGCAGTCGCTCCCGAGTCCAGCCGCACCGGCCCGGATCGCTCCCCAGGGGCAGGTCCAGGCTCAACCGCAGCGCGACTCGACCGGAGTCATCAATGCGGACGCCGTCTTCAATCCCGGCGTCAGGCCCCAGGTGAACCAGACGCAGTATCAGCAGCAGTGCCAGCAGTACAACGCGGCGCCTGCCTCAGAGCCTGATTGCTTTTTGTGGAACCCGGGGGGAGAACCCTTCTTCAACCTGAATGACGCTCGTTGGGGCGACACCCCCGAATGTGAGCAGTGCTTCAAGGTGGGCGGGTGGTTGCAGAACGGCTTCCACGACAAGAACAATCCTCTCGGGTTTAACAACCACCGGGACGAGTTCAATATGCATCAGGCGTACCTGTACGCCGAGAAGGTCGCCGATGGCAGCCAGGGGGGCGGCTTCGGATTCCGTGCCGACGTCGTGTACGGCGTTGACGCCCAGGACACCCAGTCCTTCGGTAACAACTTCGGCCGCTTCGACTTCAGCGAAGACTTCCAGCACGGCAAGTACGGCTGGGCGATTCCGCAGTTGTACGGAGAAGTCGCCGTTGAAGATGTCTCGGTCAAGGTCGGACACTTCTACACGATCATCGGGTACGAAGTGGTGACTGCTCCCGACAACTTCTTCTACAGCCACGCCTTCACGATGTACAACAGCGAGCCCTTCACCCATACGGGGGCTCTGGCGACGTGGCAGGCGACGGAAGATATCACCGTCTGGACCGGTTACGTCCTCGGGTGGGATACCGGTTTCGACCGCTTTGACGACGGCAGCAGCTTCCTCGGCGGTGTGAGCCTCGCCCTCACCGACGATGTGACCTTCACCTACGCCACCGTTGTCGGTGACTTTGGCTCACGGGGTGAAGGCTACATGCACAGCGTCGTGATCTCGGCCCAGTTGCTCGACGATCTCGAATACGTCATCCAGCACGACCTGATGGACTCCAACGGCGGGGATTACCAGGTCGGTGTGAACCAGTACCTGTTCTACACCATCAACGACTGGCTCGCGGTCGGTACCCGCCAGGAGTGGTGGCGGGCACGGTTCCCCGGCACCGGCGTTGCTGACCCCGTCTCCGTCTACGGTTCGACGTTTGGAGCCAACATCAAGCCGAACGGCAACCTGACCATCCGTCCGGAAATCAAGTACCAGTGGAGCCCGGGCATCAACGGTGCCGGCCCCGCGGGACCGACCGGCCTGTATGACGACTTCGGAGAGTGGATCTTTGGTGTCGACGCGGTGTGGGTCTTCTGACGTGGCCCTCAGCACGTGACGCGTCCCGGACGGCAAACTCCTGCGAGTGCAGGCCGTCTGCTGTCGGGACGCGAACACCAACCTTCTGAACTGGTTCTGGCGAACGCAGGTCACCGCCCTCATCGGCGGAAAAAGTGATATCAGCGTCCTCAGCAGGCTCGATGCAGCGCGTCATCGAGCCTGCTGCTTTTGTTAGGAGTCCGGTGTTCCGAGTCCCGCCACCGTCTTCACCTTCAGGCCCATTCACCGGTTCGTTACCATCCCCGCTGCAACGGCCGTTCGTTTCAGGATCGAGTTATGAGTCGCATCGGATTTCTGTTTCCCGGGCAGGGAGCCCAGCACGTCGGAATGGGCAAGGTGCTCGTCGAGAAGTCACCCGCAGCAGCCCGCCTGTTTGAAACGGCCCACAGCATCCTCGGCTACGACCTGCTCTCGCTCTGCACCGACGGACCGGCCGACGAACTCGACTCGACGGTCATCAGTCAGCCGGCAATCTTCGTGACCAGCCTGGCCGCCCTCGAAGTGCTGCGGGCCGAGCGTCCCGACGTGGTTGATACCTGCGAAATGGCCGCCGGTCTGAGCCTGGGCGAGTACACCGCTCTCGTCTTTGCCGGGGCCATGTCGTTCGAAGACGGATTGCGCGTCGTTCAGCTTCGGGGGCAGGCCATGCAGGACGCCGCCGATGCCACCAGTTCAGGGATGGTCAGTGTGCTGCTGCTCGATCGCGAGCAGGTGCAGTCCATCCGTGACGAAGCGGCCCGGATCGGCACGATTGAACTGGCGAACTTTCTCTGCCCCGGAAACATCGTCCTCTCTGGCGAGACTGCCGCGTGCGAACGGGCGGTCGAACTGACCGAAGAGCGTGGCGGTCGCCCCATCCCGCTCGCCGTCGCCGGGGCGTTCCATACCAGCATCATGAAGCCGGCCGACGAGCGGCTCGCCGCGGCACTGGAGCAGGTCACCATCTCCCCGCCACGACTGCCCGTCATCTCCAACGTCGACGCCGCACCACATACCGAACCGGATCGCATCCGGACGATGCTCGTCCAGCAGGTGCTCAGTCCTGTCCGCTGGGAAGACTCGATGCGCGCCATGCTCGATGCCGGCATTGACGAGTTCTATGAAATCGGCCCGGGAAAGGTGCTGACCGGGCTGCTCAAGCGGATCAGCCGCAAGACCCCCTGCACCGTCGTCAACGACAGTTCGCTGCCCTCCGCCTAGAACCTGCGAGGGAGATTCGTCGCGGTGTCTGCACGAAGGCTGGCCCGCATCACGACAGGTTTCCGCCTCCGGCGACACGATGCAATCCTCAGACGCAATCCCGTCTCTGCAAACACCACGAACGGAGAATGAAGTGGTCGAAGGTGCCCGGACGGATCTGGAACAGGCATCGGAGTCACCACCACCGCCGGTGCGCGACCGCGCCTTCTGGGGGATGACCAGCACCCAGTTCCTGGGCGCCTTCAACGACAACCTCTTCAAGCAACTGGTGCTGCTGATCTGCACCGACTACGTGCGGCGTCAGAGGCTCGACCATGACCCGTATCAGATGTACGCGCAAGGGGCCTTCGCTCTGGCGTTCGTCCTGTTTTCCGGCTCGGCCGGCTGGCTGTCTGACCGCATATCGAAACGCCGGATTGTCGTTCTCAGCAAGGTCGCCGAAATCGTCGTCATGGCCGCCGGGGTCGCTGTCTTTGCGTTCTTCACACATGGAGAGATGGCATACCTGTGGGCGCTGATGGCCGTCCTCCTGCTGATGGGAGTCCAAAGTGCCTTCTTCGGCCCGGCGAAGTATGGCATCCTGCCCGAACTGTTTCCCGACCGCGATCTGCCGTTCGTCAACGGGATGGTTCAGATGACCACCTTTCTGGCGATCATCTTCGGTACCGCGGTGTGCGGCCTGCTCAAGGATAAACTGGAAGGGGCGGGCGTCGGTCTGTGGCCGATCGGTGTTGCCTGCGTCGGCATTGCCGTGATTGGTACCGTCACATCGCTGCTCGTCCGGCGGACCCCGGTCGCCGATCCCGACGCCCGGTTCGGAATCGAATCGGTCGCTCTCAATTCCCAAACCTGGTCGTTGCTGATGAACGACCGGGAACTGCTCAAGGCCCTGGCAGCAACCGTCCTCTTCTGGTTTCTGGGTGGTGTCGCGCTGCCGACGGTCAACGCCTACGGAAAGTATCAGTTGCGGCTCAGCGACACCTCGACCTCGATCCTGACCGCCTGCATCGGTTTTGGCATCGCCGTCGGATGCGTGACAGCGGGTCTCGTCTCCCGGGATCGCGTGCAGTTCGGGCTTGTCCAGATCGGGGCTGCAGGGATGTTCCTCACCTTCGCCCTGCTGGGCCTGCTCCCCTTTGCCGAAGGCCTCGCCTTTCAAACGGTACCGGCGGCCGGACTGCTGATCGGTCTGGGGATTTGTGCCGGACTCTACGCTGTCCCGCTGCAGGTCTTCCTGCAGACCAGGCCTCCCTCCGACCAGAAGGGGAGAATGATCGGAGGAATGAACCTCTTTACCTGGATCGGAATTCTCGCTTCAGCGGCGGCCTATGGTCTCTTCTCGCACCTGTTCACCAACGAGCGGATCTCTTCGACATTCTTCGTGCTCGGGCTGTTGGCCCTGCCGATGATCGTTGCCTATCGCCCCTCGGTCAGACCCGACCCGCACCCGTCGACGGTCACCTGAGTCGCACGTTGGTGCTCCCCGACGTCACGCCGCGGATCGTCTTCAGCGGATTCGCAGCGCCGTCCAGACCAGGTCCGAGAACGCGACTGGCCCGTTCTCGGCTCGCAGTCGGAGTTCGGCAACTTCCGGTTCAGACGCGTGGGGGACAACCGCCAGCGGCTCGTCGTTGATGGTGATCCCCCATCCCTCAGGCAGGCGATCAATTCGAACAGCGAGTACGGCAGAGGCAGGATGATCAAGCGGTTCGATCGTCGGGACCGGTTTCCACGGCTGTGAGTCCCCCTCGCGACGACCGAGCCGCACCCCGTCGACCGTTCGCTGCAACACGTACCGGCTTCCGTCCCCACTCTGATCGGCCGCTAGTCCGAAATGGACCTCGGCGACGGTGGCGACGTCCGACTCCTCCAGTCCGGCGAGCAACAGTTCGAGCCGATACCAGCGACCGTCCGTGGCGCCGACCGGTCGCGACAGCGGGCGCACGATCACTCCCTGCTGCCCGACGAGCCGCGAGTTCTGCGGCATCCAGCTTCCCGACCGGATGTGCCACCCGTTGAGGGAACGTCCGGCAAACAGAGGTCGCGCCTCCCCTGCCAGCTCGAATGGCGACAGTGTCGGGGCCCCGACGCGATCCGGTTGATTGAACATCCACGCGAGCAGGGCCGCCAGCGTCAGGAGGACCCCGCCCGCGATGGCAGCAACTCCGCTGCGGGGGAGTTGCCACCGGCTGAGGGCCCGCCGGCCGGGAAGGTCGCTGATTGTTTCGATCGGATCCTGCGTGTCGGGAAGCGGTCGATCACGTGCGGAATCATCACTGAACTCGGCAGGGAACCGAACGGTCG
>CAZUXX010000163.1:293-7340 GCA_964624215.1 uncultured Planctomycetaceae bacterium | reverse complement strand
ATGCTGCAGGCGATGAACACTGGTCACGACGGCTCGATGAGCACGGTGCATGCGAACGAGACACGGGATGCACTGCACCGACTGGAACTGATGATCGCCCTGTCGGGCGCGGAGCTCCCGACGCGGGTCGCACGACAGTACATCGCGTCGGCGATTCAGATTTTCGTGCATGTCGCACGTCTGAGCAGCGGAGAACGCAAGATCATGCGGATCTCGGAGCTGGTCGGCGTGACGGATGGCGAGTTCGACATTGAGGACATTTTCGTGTTCCGTATGGCGGGAGTTGACCAGTCGGGGAAAGTCGTGGGCTCGTTCTACTCGACCGGGTACGAGCCGCAGTGCCTGCGGCGACTGGCCGCGAAGGGACTGGAGCTCGACCCGCGGCTGTTCTCAGCCCGGGAGCTTTCGACCGGCGTTGTCGATCCACAGGAGAACCAGCGGAGGCTTTAGCGGCACCGGCATCGACGAAACTGTGACGAGACGCGCCTTGAAGCGACGCCCCTGAAGTTCCCTCCGGAATTGAATTCCCTCTCGCCCGAGAGTTGACAGCAATGGCGACCAGTACCCTCCCGCCGACCAGACTCCAGCCGCAGCCGGCTTTCGCAGGCATTTTGCGGCAGCAGGAGACCTTCGCCTCCGGCGATACCGATTCGATCAATGACCGGCTCAACGGTGCTTTCGATCGACTGATGCTGCAATGTGGCTGGGAAGTCGGCCCGAGCATTGTTCTGATGCTGTGTCTTGTGAGTGCCGTTGCCGTCGGCGGTGCGGCATTCGTGGCCACCGACAATCCGCTGCTGGCTGCTGTCGGAGCGCTGGCCGGGGGAGCGCTGCCGATCGTGGCGGCGCAGTTGATGCGGTCGCGGCGTCAGCGACTGATTTCGGAACAGCTTCCCGGGATGATTGACGAGCTCAGCCGGGCTGCCCGCACCGGTCGCAGTCTGGAAAGCTGCCTGGAACTGGTGGCGTCCGACACTCCGCGTCCGCTCGGGTCCGAGATTCAGTTGTGTGTCCGCAAGATGCACCTGGGGATTCCGATCGATCAGGCGATGTCGGAACTTCCCGAGCGAACGGGCGTCGTCAGTACGAGCATTCTGACGACGGCCCTGGCGGTCCACCGCCAGACGGGGGGTGACCTGATTCACGTGCTGGACCGGCTTTCACACACCCTGCGCGACCGATTGCAGTTTTACGGACGGCTCAAGGCGGCTACGACAGCCAGCCGGCTGACGGCGATTCTGATGATCGGTCTGCCACCGTTCATCCTGCTGTTCTTCGTGATCCGCGACCCGGACTACTTCGACAATCTGTTCGCATCCGGCTGGGGGCGTGCCACAACCCTGACGGCAATCGTGCTGCTGATTATCGGTTCGATCTGGGTTCTGCGTGTGCTCAGCAACAGTCGCAAGCCGTGACCCTGCACGATCGTCCTCGAGACAACCTCCTCACCCCGGTCGACGTTTACCGGTGATCCATGAACGATTCCACACGTCTTTTCCTGTTTGCGGTGATGGGCCTGACGGCCGTCGCCCTTTTCCTCCGCATCGTTCTGCGGTGGTGGCGGAAGCGGAGGACTGCGTCGCCATCTGCCGTGATGGCGCCGGTGGAACGAAGTGCCGAGGCTGCGGCCAACACTGGCCTTTCGGAAGCGGTCCCTCCGGATGCCGACCAGCCGAGCGTTCACGCAGCTGCCGAAGTGGATGAGGTCGCCACAGCCGGTGTGCATGCCACGAGTGCGAACGTCGAGCCTCCGGATGGCAGTACAGAGAGTGCTCCGTTTGAGCCACAGTCTGTGGAGGAGGAGGTGTACCGGCCGGCGCTGCAGACGCGTGCGACTCCGGTGCGGCCTCTGTTGGGTGTACGTCCTCCTGATCTTCAACTGCGACGGATCGAAGCGGACGAAGTCCCGTTTGCCGACACGTCTGACTATGCCTACGGGCCGATCACACCCACGCTGGCGGCTCTTCTCCCCGAGTCGGACGAGAAGCGGCGGATTATGAAGCGGACGCTTCAGAACGCCGGCTATTACAACCCCCACGCCTGGCACAATCTGGCGGCGACCCGGTACCTCGCGGTGATCATTCCGGTGATCGTGTTCGGGGCGCTGCTGGTGATGGCTCCTCCGCAACTGGAGTGGGTGATTATCGGTTCGATTGTCGCCGTGCCGATTCTGGGCTACTCGATCCCGAGCATCGTGGTGCAGAGCAAGGCGGCGAACCGGCTGAAGGAAATCGAGCAGGCCATGCCGGACATGCTCGACATGCTGAATATGTGCGTCAGCCAGGGGATGACACTGCCGGCTTCGCTGGCGCGGGTGGCGAAGGAACTGCGGGGCGTGTATCCGGCGATGGCGCAGGAGCTGCAGATTGTTGCCGAGCAGGCGCGGATCTCGAGTCTGTCGCACGCTCTGGAGAACTTTTCGGAGCGGGTCGACATTCCGGATGTGCACTCGCTGGCATCGCTGCTGATCCAGACAGAGAAGATGGGGACCAGTGTCTCTGCGGCACTGAGCGACTACGCGGACAATATGCGGGAGACGCTTCGCCAGCGTGCGGATCAGAAAGCGAACGCGGCGAGCTTCAAGCTGCTGTTCCCGACGGTGCTGTGCCTGATGCCCGCGGTGTTCCTGTTCCTGCTGGGGCCCGCGATTGTCCAACTGAACGACTTCTTCAGTTCGGGTGGATCGGATCTGCTTCAGTACAGTACGCAGAACGCCCAGGATGCCCTGGAGTAGTGACTGAGGGCGCAGCCGTTCAGTCGAGTTGAAGGGGATTGCGGGCGCGTTCCGCGAGGAGTTCCTGTGCAAGGCGCTCGGCCAGGAGACGATTACCGACCTGGTTGTAGTGACAGCAACTGTCGATGTAGATGGGCTGATCGATGTCCTCGAACAACCGGGTGAGATCGACGAACCTCACTCCCTGCCGTGAGAGTTCGCGGCCGCGCTTTTGCAGCAGGGGGTAACCGTGGCGGACGGATTTGCTGTAGACGGTGCTGTCGTCGATGGCGGTCTCGCGCTCTTCTTCTCCCATCGGTTTTGAGTGGGGGACGTACTGGTTGGGCTGAAGGGCGTGGAGATAGATCGTTCCGCGTGATTCGCAGAGTGCGTGCAGCAGCAAGGACGAATTTCGCCACAGGTCGGCCAGCTGGCGACAGAAGGTCTCGTCGTCCGGTGTGGTCTGACGGGGTCCGGCGAGTTCGTAGTTGTGTCCGTGGCGCTGGTGAGCGTCGTGCAAGTGTTGTGAGACTGTTTGAAGCTGGCGGCCGAGTCGCCGGTCCCGGAACATCCACCAGACATTCGCGAGTGACGATCTTCGGAAGGGTGATCGGCAGGCCCGGCGTGCCAGTTCGATCCGTTGGGCGAGCAGAGAGTTCAGTCGTTCCACCTCGGGAAGCAGGGCATTCGAGGTGCTGCGGGCGACGCGGTACATCCACATTCTGGGATAGGCTGCGAAGACGCCGGCGTCGGCGGTGTCCCGGGCGAGGGCCAGTTCGTTGAGGCCATCGAGATTGAGGACTGCATCGAACTCGGCGCCGAGGGCCATGACGTAGTTCAGAGCCATGACCTGCTGCGGCTGTTTGAACGTCGGCGCGGCCAGGTTGATGATGGTGACGTTCCGTCCGGCGAGGAGCGGGTGGTCCTCGAGGTGCTCCCGGAGGGTGGCTTCGCCCTGAACGGACAGATGAAAGGCGCACGATCCTCCCACGATCGCGATCAGAAACCTGTCGTGGCTGCGCTGCTGGAGTGGCTGATCGTTATCGGGGAATCCGAGGGTGTTGATCGGGACGTGGAACTCTCCGTCGTGCAGTCCGGGATGTGTTTCGGGATCGTACGCGACGCCGATGTAGGGGTGAGCGATGTTTCCGGGATCGTGTGTTGCAAGGGTCGTTGTGCCGGGGCCGTGACTGATGAGGCTCTGCTTCGCGTCTCGCCAGCGGCTCCAGTCAACGAACCAGAGAGTGGCCCAGCCGAGCACCTCGGCGGCCAGCCAGACGAGGCAGGCGGTAAGAACGATGAAAAGTTTGCGACGCTGCCTGTTTCGCGGAGAGGGGGTCGAGGCAGACACTGGAAGACCGGACATGGGGAGCGGTCCCGGGCGAGAATTGCAGTGCCTGCAACTCTGATGGCTGGTGGCTGAAGTCTCAACTGTGCTTCAAGCGGGCTGCCCCTTGGACTTCTCACAGTCGCTCCGACTATCCTGCGGGCGTTTTCGGTAAGACGATCCATGGCGACTGCGTATACCTCTCCGCCGAGCCCTCCCCGGGACGATGTTCCGCCCGGGCTGATCGACCGTCGTGCGCTGAACCTTCCGAACCTGATCACGGTCAGCCGGTTCGTGCTGGCGATGGTTCTGTTCGTGCTGATTGACCTGGACGGCTGGTGGAGAACGTCGGCTGCGTTGTTCGTGGTGGCGGCGTCGACGGACGTGCTGGATGGTTACCTGGCCCGGAAGTACGGGCAGGTGACGGTGCTGGGGCGGATTCTCGATCCGTTTGTGGACAAGATCATCATCTGCGGTGCGTTTGTGTTCCTGCAGGGGAAATCGAGCGACGGACTGTCGAGCGGGATTAATGGCTGGATGACGTTCGTGATCGTGGCCCGCGAGATGTTCATTACGAGTCTGCGAGCGGTGCTGGAGCAGTACGGGCGTGACTTTTCGGCGAAGTGGTCGGGCAAGCTCAAGATGGGCCTGCAGTGTGCTGCGGTGCCGCTGTGTCTGTTGTCTCTGAGCCGGCCGTTTCTTCGCGATGTGGGAGAGTACATTTCTGCCGGCGGGTTTCTGATGCTGCGGGATGTGGCCGTGTGGGCGACGGTTGCGATCACGATTTACAGCGGTGTGGAGTACGTCGTTCGTGCCAGCCGCCTGTGGAAGGAAGCCTGAGTCGTCTTTTGTTCTGAAGTTCCTCTGACCGATTTCCCAGTTGATGTCCCTGCAACAATCTGTCGAGCATGTTCTGGTGGTTCCGACGTCGCTGTTTCGCGAGATCGGTTACTTCGAGGGCTTCCAGCCGAACGTCGCTCCTTATCTGACCGGTCTGTTTGACCCGGCTCACACGTCTTACCGGCCCCGGGACGCGGTGGAGGAGGATCCGGGATTCAAGCAACTGATTCCGTACTGCATCTTCCGTTACGGGGGAGAAGTGTTTCATTACCGCCGCGGGACGGCCCAGGGTGAGGGCCGGCTGCACAGCAAGCGGTCGATCGGAGTCGGGGGGCACATTTCCTCGGAGGATGAGACGGGTGAATCTCCTGCGTATCTGGAGGCGATGCGTCGGGAAATCGAGGAGGAGGTGTACCTGGAGAGCGGTTATCGCCAGACGTGCGCGGGACTGATCAACGACGACTCGACCGAGGTGGGGCAGGTCCATCTGGGGATCGTTCACATATTTGATCTGGAAGCTCCCAAAGTTCGCCCGCGTGAAGAGTCGATACAACACACAGGCTTTGCACCGCCCGCCCAGTTGGCCCTGGAACTCGACGAGTTCGAGACGTGGTCGCAGATTTGCCTGAAGTTCCTCAACGCATCGGCTGACTGACTCCGATGCGTGCGGGGTTGTTCGTTGGTCATGATTGGCCGGAGACGGCCCTGCCGTCCCTCCGCCGGACCACCGCGCGGGAAGCCGAAGACAAAGGAGTGTCCTCAAATGAAGTTGGGAATTCGTCGCTGGATGTTGCTGGGAGTGATGGCTGGTCTGATGTGTCACCTCGGAGCGTTTGAGGCGACCGCCCAGGACCAGGCAGCCGGCAAGATCACACACGAGCAGCTTGGCGAGTTGCTCAAGGCTCTGCGCCTGGAGCCGAAACTCGTCGAAGAACGGTACGACTTTGCCTTCAAGGCGAAGCTGGACGACGAGGAGTGGCAGCTGTCGATGTCGACGGTTCTGAGCCAGGACCAGGAATGGGTCTGGGTGATGGCATGGCTGGATGAGCTGCCGACCAAGGCGGAGCAGGTTCCGCGTACGGCACTGCTGCGTCTGCTCGCGGAGAATGACCGGCTCGGGAACGGGAAGTTCTTTGCCTACATCCCGGCGAACCGCCGCTTCGTGATGCAACTGTCGGTTCCCAACCGGGATCTGACGACGGCACGGCTGCAGGAGATCGTCAAGGATCTGGGATCGAGCGTGGTTGAGACGCATCCGCAGTGGAGCGTTGCCAACTGGGCATCGTCGGGGACCCCGGCTGGCGGGACGACCGCTCCGGCCGCTGCGACGGCACCGTCTGCCCCCACTCGCTGACTGTATCGCTCCGTCTGCCATTGAGATCAGAGAGCTCGACAGGTGCGCTCCGCCGGAAGGGGAATGTGTGCGCACCTGTCCGTGGAGGGGGGAAGCAGCCGCGTCCCGGAGGGTTGTCCAGCCATTGCCACACAGGCGGGCTGAGCACCCCTCCGCCGACGCGGCTGTTTACGTTTGTCAGGGAGCGAAGGGACGCATGAAGGAGGACTGCCCACCGGCACGCTCGAACGCTACACTGGCACGAATCAACATTCGCCAGTGCATTGCCGTGATGCGTGGGCGGTGGCCTTCGGTGTGCAGAGAACGGGACCGAGATGCTGACTGTTGCCGGACGTGGCGGAGCGCTGTGTGACGGGTTGACCCGTCGTGATTGCCTGCGGATCGGGGCTCTTACCGTCGGGGGGTTGACGCTTCCTCAACTACTGGCGGCGGAACAGGCGGCGGGCCGAGGCCCGTCGCGAAAGTCGGTGATCATGGTGTACCTGTGCGGAGCTCCGCCGCATCAGGACATGTACGATTTGAAGATGACGGCGCTGCCCGAGATCCGGGGGCCGTTCACGCCGATCGACACTAACGTGCCGGGGATCGAGATCTGTGAGCATCTGCCGCGACTGGCCGGGATCATGGACAAGCTGGTTGCGTTACGGTCGGTGTACGGGTCGCCCAACGGGGCACACGACTCGTTCATCTGTTACACGGGCCGGACGACTCAGAACCAGCCTGCGGGTGGCTGGCCGTCGCTGGGGTCGGTTGCGTCGAGCGTTCTGGGAGAGCGGGTGACGGGGATGCCTCCGTTTATCGGACTGGCTCCAG
>CAZUXX010000163.1:0-283 GCA_964624215.1 uncultured Planctomycetaceae bacterium | reverse complement strand
ATGCAGGCCATCCGCCGTATGGATCACCGGGACTTCCGGGGTTTCTGGGTGTGGGGCATGCGGCGTTCCGCCCGACCGGCCCCTCCCGGGAAGACATGGTGCTCGTCGACGGAGATACGAATCGGCTCTCCGAGCGGCGGAAGCTGCTCCAGGGATTCGATCGTCTTCGACGTTCTCTCGACAGCAACGCGATGCTGGAGGGGATGGATCAGCTGACGGAACAGGCGTTCGGAATTCTGACGTCCAGCGAACTGGCCCGGGCTCTGGACATTTCTCTTGAGCC
>CAZUXX010000162.1:0-7367 GCA_964624215.1 uncultured Planctomycetaceae bacterium | reverse complement strand
TCTGTCTCTCGGGCTGCGCGTCGAGCGAGCTGTCCCGCGCGCTGCTGGCCGAAGATCTCGACAAGGCCGAAAACCTCGTCCAGTGGTACGTCAAACTGTTTGGCGACCGCTTCTACATGGAGATTCAGGACGGCGGTGTCGAGATCCAGCAGTCGTGCGCTGCAGCCACCGTCGACCTTGCCAACCGCATGGGGCTGCCGCTGGTCGCCACCAACGACGCCCACTATCTGTGTGCTTCCGATGCGAAAAGTCACGACGTCCTGCTGTGTGTGAACACGAAGTCGTTCCGCAGCGACGAGAACCGGATGAAGATCGACACCGATCAGCTCTACATCCGTTCTCCCGAGGAAATGTATCAGGCGTTTCCCGATCAGGCAGACGCCGTCGCCCGCTCCCAGGAAATTGCAGACCGCATCGATATCGACCTCGACCTGAAGACGCGGCACTTCCCCGTCTTCACGCCGCCCGAACAGAAGACCGACGTCCAGTATCTTCGTGAAGTCGCCGAGGAAGGGCTGAGGTGGCGCTACGGCGAGAACCCCGATCAGGTCTATCGCGACCGGCTCAACTACGAACTCGGTGTCATCGAGCGGATGGGGTACTCCAGCTACTTCCTCATCGTCTGGGACTTCGCCCGCTTCGCACGCAGCCAGAACATCCCCTGCACAGCACGCGGCTCGGCATGCGGGGCAATCGTCTCCTACGTGCTCGGTCTCTCCGATGTCTGCCCGATCAAGTACGACCTGCTGTTTGAACGCTTTCTCGATCCCAGCCGCAGCGAAGCCCCGGATATCGACATCGATTTCTGCCGCGACCGTCGCGAACTGGTCCTCCAGTACGTCAAGGAGAAGTACGGCCACGACAACGTCGCGCAGATCGGCACCTTTGGCACGCTAAAGGCGAAACAGGCCGTCAGGGACGTGGCACGCGCACTCTCGGTCCCCACCAAGCGGGCCGACGAGATTGCGAAGATGATCCCCGACACCCTCAACATCAAGCTCAAGCAGGCACTCAAGGACAGCCCCGACCTCCAGTCCGCGTTCGATGGAGACCCCGTTGTTCGCGAGGTCATCGACTTCGCCATGGCGCTCGAAGGACTGGCGAAAAGTGCCGGCACGCACGCCGCGGGCGTGGTCATCGCCGACCGCCCCCTGAGCGAATATGTCCCGCTTCAGCGGCTCTCGGGGAAAGACGAAATCCTGACGCAGTGGACCGACGTCGAAAAGGCAGGTCTGCTGAAGATGGACTTCCTCGGCCTGCGGAATCTGTCGATCCTCGACAAGGCGGTAGCCAATGTCCGCAAACACCGCGGGATCGAGATCATCCCCAGAGAACTTCCGCTCGACGACGCCGAGACGTTTGCACTGCTGCAACGGGGAGAGACGAAAGGCATCTTCCAGCTCGAATCGGGGGGAATGCGTGATCTCCTCACGCGAATGAAGCCCGACAAGTTCACCGACATCATCGCTACCTCCGCCCTCTACCGTCCCGGCCCGCTCGAAGGCGGAATGGTGACTCAGTACGTCGAGGTCAAGCACGGCCGCAAGCCGATCGAACTCATCCACCCGATCGTCGACGAAGTCCTGGCCGAGACCAACGGAGTGATGGTCTACCAGGAACAGGTGATGCGGATCCTCAACCGTCTGGGAGGCATCGAACTCGCCAAGAGCTACCAGTGCATCAAGGCCATCTCCAAGAAGAAACAGGCAATCATCGACCAGTACCATGGCGAGTTCATCGCCGGTGCCGCGGCCAACGGGATGCCCGAATCACAGGCAGAATCGATCTGGAGACTGAACGTCAGCTTCGCCGGCTACGGCTTAAATAAGTCACACAGCACAGCCTACGGTGCGATCTCCTATCAGACGGCATATCTCAAGGCGCATTACCCGCACGAGTTCATGGCGGCACTCCTCTCCTGCGGGATGGAGTCCAGCGACCGCATCAGCGAACACACCGACGACTGCCGGCGGATGGGGATCGAGGTCCTCCCACCGGACGTGAATCGCAGCGATGTCGAATTCACGGTCATTGTCGAAGACGCACCGGTCCAACAAACCACCGGGAAAAAACGCAGGAACAACGCAGCCCGGAATAACGGCTCCGGTTCAGAATCCTCCTCCGAGACCGATGTTCAACCCGTTCGCAAACTCGCGTTCGGACTCGGCGCGATCAAAGGCGTGGGCGACGCGGTCGTCTCGGCCATTGTGCAGGAGCGGGACGAAAATGGCCCGTTCGCAAACATCTTCGACCTGTGTGAACGGGTCGACCCGAAGATCCTCACCAAGGGAGCTCTCGAAATCCTCATCAAGGCCGGGGCACTCGACAGCTTCGGACCGAACCGCGAGCAGCATTTCCAGGTCGTCGACCGGGCCATCAATGCGGCACAGGCGCGGCAGCGCGACAAGGCCCGGGGGCAGATGTCTCTCTTCGGCGGACCATCCGATGAGGCCGCGGAAGAATCCATCGATGCTTCCATCCCGCCCGCAGATGACTGGACGCAAAGTCAGAAACTCGCCTACGAGAAGGAAGTCTTCGGCTTCTATCTCACCTCCCATCCCCTCACACAACACGCAGACCAGATCGCGTCGTTCACACAGCACAGGATCGCCGGCCTGCGCGATCTGGAGGACGGGACCGAAGTGATCGTCGGCGGGATGATCTCGGCCATCAAGAAGGCTCAGACCAAAAAACCCTCCCGCAATGGAAACAGCCGCTATGTGAACTTCGACCTCGAAGACGCGACCGGCGTCCTTCGCTGTATTCTCTGGCCGGATGATTTCGCCCGCGAAGGAGAAAAGGTCGTTCCCGAAGCGATCGTCGTTCTCAAGGGACGGATCGATGCCCGCGGCCGCGAACCGAACCTGATCGTGAACAAGCTCCTCTCGCTCGACGATGCTGCGAAAGAGTTTACGAAGCAGCTCGCCGTCAAGTTCACCCGGGGGCTGCACGACGAGGAGGACATGCGGCGGGTACGGGAAATCCTCGGCCGGTTCCCCGGGAAAACTCCCGTCGTCGTCGTCCTCGAAAGCTGGCTCGACTCGGAGCTTGCCGATACCCGCGAAATCCCGGGCGACGACGAGAACGCAGACCACGCAAACGGCACAAACCGCATTCGTGCCTATTTGACGACCCCGCATAACATATCGGCACGTAACGAGTTGCGACGTGAGCTCGCATCCGTGTTGGGGGCCGGACGCGTTCACTTCCAGCTCGAGAATCCAAATGGCGCCTCGCGATAATCGACTCTCGTGCCCCCTCCGGCGTGGATGGACAATGCCATTCCGATCAGTAACTCACCCTGATGCTGCCGATAAGGCCCATAAGACTCTGATTCTGCTGTAGCTTCCCGGATCCGCTTTGCGTACTTCGTGTAGGCTGGGGATCCGCTGTCAGGTGATTCTGGGCGTTGGAAGGGGCGTGAGCTCCGCGAGGTTCGGCAATGCGAAACATCACAACGATCCGCCTGTGCTGCCTTGCCGTGGCATGTCTTCTTTGGGCAGGAACGAGCGCACTCGCTCAGTCTGAACGGTTCCAGGACCGTGGCGGACGCTGGGGCGCAGGACGGGGTTCCGACGGTGAGGGACGGTCGGATCGGAGGATGTCATTCGATCGCGGCAGAGGTTCCGAGCGTGGTCGCTTCGGGAGTGGCGGCGGATCCGGTCGCTTTGGCGGCTTCGAAGGACGCTCGGGGGACGAGGGGCGTCCTGGATTTGGAGGTCGCTTCGGTGGCGATCGCGACGAGTCCCGCCGTGGCAGTGCAGACCGCGGAGAGAGTAACCGTTTCGGTGGAGGGCGTTCCTCAGACACTCGGCCAGGCCCCGCACGGGGGACACCGCCGACCACGACGGCGCAGAAGCCGCGTACACCGGTACGAGTCACAGTGGATCTTCCCAGTCAGTTCGATTCGCTCGATACCGACAGGGACGGGCAGATCGGCCTGTATGAATGGCCCCGGACACAGCACGCCCTGTTTGCAGAAATCGACCGCAACGGCGATGGTTTTCTCACCCCTCGCGAGCTGAAGCTCTCGAATGCGGTCCCTCCGGCAGTCGTCGCAACCGCAACCGGCGCAGCGAATCCGCAGTCCCGACTCGTCTCGGATTCATCCGCTCCCGGAGACGACCCGCTGGATTGGGTCGAACAGATGACGCGTGAGTGAATCCGGGCGGCGGGTCGTCCGGCGACAGCCGAAGGCCAGACGGCCGGCACCGCTCTACGTCGACGCACGCGCCCACTCGACATACGTGTCGAGTCTCAGGCGGCGTAGCCTCTCCAACCGCTGAAACCGTGGCGTTTCCACTGGTCGAGGATCACAGCTGCCAGCAGGACGACACCCAGGACCACGTCCTGCCCGAAGTCGTCGATCGAAATGATCTTCATCCCGTTGAGCAGGTTCATTCCGTTCTGCATCACGGCGATGATCAAAGCACCGATCAGCGTGCCGAAGATCTTCCCCGATCCTCCGGACAGGCTCGTGCCTCCCACGACCACGGCCGCAATCACAGACAACTCGTACGTTTTGCCGTACGTCGGATTCGCACTCTTGAGCCGTGACGCCATGATGATCCCGGCCAGACCCGCCATCACAGCCGAGAGCACGTACGTCAGAATCAGAATGCGGTGCGTCCTGATCCCCGACAGGTGCGCCGCCGCACGGTTCCCCCCGACCGCATAGATGTGTCGCCCCAGAATGGTGCGGCTCATCAGGAATTGCGCGATTACATACAGCACCAGCATCATCACGATGGCATTCGGGATCCCCAGCGGAGTCCCGCTCGCAATCCACGTGTACTCCGGAGGAATGCGATGGGCACTCCCTCCGGAGGTCATCAGGCCGGCAAGCCCGCTCGCGGCCAGCATCACCCCCAGCGTGACGACGAACGGCGGAACCCGAAACAGGGTCACCGTCACCCCGGTGATAGTCCCGAGCAGTCCACACACTCCAATCCCTGCAAGCGACGCCAGGGTCATCGCCATTGCCGTTGCCTCGCGTCCGCCGCCGACCCGCTCGATGAGCACGCACGAGGTCATTGCCGAAAGTGCAATCAGACTTCCGACCGACAGGTCAATTCCCCCGGCGATAATGACGACCGTCATTCCGACGGCCACGATGGCAATCTCGACGATCTGGTTCGACACGTTGACGAGGTTCTCCCCCTTGAGGAAGGTCGGCCACATGTAAGGGCGCGGAACCTCGATCCGGGGATTGCCCAGCGCCGGGAACTCCTCGGCAAGATCTGCAATCAGTGGCCACCGGGCCACAGCGCTGGTCGTCAGCACCGCGTCGATCGGCTCCCCGCTGGCAGACAACTCTTCCAGTCCCTGACGCACTCGGCGCGGATCTCCCTGAATCACCGCGAGTTCCCCACCCTCTCCCTCCAGTTCGGATTGCACCGCCGCCACAAACCGCTCATCCAGTCGAGTGAGTTGGGCCACGACAAGCAGCCGGCTGCGACCAGACAGCTCCGTGCGCACACGCCGCGCCACTTGCCTCCCCCCGTCGGCCCCTTCCGGTCGCTGTTCGCTCCACGTGAGAACGCTGAAGACCGCGCACAGTCCGGCGAGGACCAGCAGCATTCCGTACTCGCTCAGAACAGCCGCAACACCTCCGCGAATTCCGGCGGGCGATGTGTGGGAAGTTGAGGACATCACGCGGGACTGGCAGGTCAGGAAAATCGTCAGGCAGCAACGGGAACAGACCGACCTCCGCTCCCGGTGCTCGAGCCTTCGGGGCAGCGACGTCCAGGGAGTCGCACGTCGACATCGACAGAGTCTTGCAGGTCACCCGCATCGTCGCAAAGTCATTGCGGTGGGATCGATCTCCCGCAGCTTGCTCGAAAACCCGTCTCCCTCGCCTGGTTCCGGTGCGATAGGATTCCTCGCCCCTCGGCGTGTCCCACAGACCTCATGCGCGACTGGCGGCACCAATCTGAAGTCGTGCAGTCAACTTGACGTCCCCACGCCGCCACAACCCTTCTTAACAGAACCTGTCCGGCAAAGACTCATGTCGCGTCACCGAAAGCTGCAGATCGGCGGAGTCGAAGTCCACCCCGGAGAAACTCGCGATCTGCGGCTGAAGATCTCCGAAACCTACACAGGAGACCCGATCGCCGTCCCCGTTCGCGTCATCCGGGGCGAAGCGCCAGGCCCGCATCTGTTCGTCTCCGCGGCAATTCATGGAGACGAACTGACCGGCACAGGAATCATTCATGAGTTCCTGTATGCAGATCCCGTCCCGGTCAAGGCCGGATCGCTTCTGCTGATCCCGGTCATCAATGTCTTCGGATTCGAGAATCACGACCGCTATCTGCCGGATCGCCGCGACCTCAATCGGGTCTTCCCCGGCTCTGCAAACGGCAGTCTCGCCAGTCGTATCGCGCATACCTTCATGACCCAGATTGTCGCCAACTGCGACTACGGGATTGACCTCCATTCCGCCGCTCAGACACGAACAAACTTTCCCAACGTCCGCGGGGATCTGAGCCTGTCGAAAGTCAAAAGACTCGGGCAGGCCTTCGGGTGCGAACTGATCGTCGACAGTAAAGGACCCGAAGGATGCATGCGGAGGGAAGCCTGCGCCGCCGGCTGCGCCACCATCATCCTCGAAGCCGGCGAGCCGATGAAGGCCGAGCCGGCCATGCTTGAAGTCGGGGTTCGGGGAATCCGCAACGTCCTGATCGACCTGAAAATGATCGACGGAACCCCCTACGAACCACCCTACCAGACGATCGTCCGCAGGACCGTCTGGGTCCGGGCCGAGGTCGGGGGCTTCCTGCGCTTTCACATTCAGCCCGGCGACCTCGTCGAGGCGGGACACCCCGTCGCCTCGAATTTCTCAATCCTCGGCAACCATCAGAACATCCTGCGAAGCCCCGCAGACGGAATCGTCCTCGGAATGACAACCAGTCCCGCCGTCAAACCGGGAGAACCCGTCTGCCACATCGCTGTACCAACCCGCAAGGTCGCGACACTGCGGCGGCAGATGGAGAAACTCGGAGCACACAGCCTCCCCAAGCGACTCCGCAAGAGCCTCAAGAACGCCGTCGCCGTCAGCGACCCGATCGAACTCGAGCCTGCCAAAGACGAATTCGGCGAGATTCCCTGAGGCTCACCCGACCCTCGAACTCCTCTTACTCCGGCAGCGGCTTGTCTTTCGTCTCCGGAGCGAAGAACAACGTCACGATCCCGATCAGAAAGACCAGTGACATCGACATGCCCGCGTACCGCCAGTTCAGCGGAGTCGGGTAGTACTCGGCGGTGAACACGCGGCTGGTCAGCAGTCCGAAAATCACTGGTCCAAACGCGGCAACATACCGGCCCACGTTGTAGCAGAACGAAACCCCGGTGCTCCGCAGATAGGTCGG
>CAZUXX010000161.1:2080-7379 GCA_964624215.1 uncultured Planctomycetaceae bacterium | reverse complement strand
AGCTCCCAATGATGAACGTGAACTCCTTCGCGCCAACCTGCGACGGCGCAAAGACGGCGGCCGATTCTCCCGCGCCGACGCCTTCCGTCTTCACGCTCACGCGCTGGACCCGGGGACGACGCCCCAAACCTCCGTCATCTTTGTGTGGCTGCCCGGCGGGCCTCCCCACATGGAGATGTACGACATGAAGCCGAACGCTCCCGCCGACTATCGCGGGGAGTTTCTTCCGATCCCGACCAACGTACCCGGGCTCGATGTCTGCGAGTTGATGCCGCGGCACGCCAAATGCGCCGATCGCTACACGATCATCCGTTCGATCGCCCACGAATTCGCCGACCACGGAGGAGGGCACAAGCGGTTCCTCACCGGGCGTGATCCGCTCGAACCGACCGGGTTTGTCAACGACTACCCGATGGTCGGCTCCATCGTCGCCCGATGTCGCGAACGCATGAATGTCGGGATGCCCAACTACGTCTCGTGCACACATCCCGGCCGCGCCGGGGTCGATGTCTACACCTTCGGATCAGCCTATCTGGGGCCGGCGTACCATCCCTTCAACGTGCCGGGAGACCCCAACGATCCGACGTTCCAGGTTCGCAACATCAGCCTCGATGCCGCGCTCGAGAACAGGCTCGACGATCGTATGACTCTGCTCCGTGCGTTCGACCAGTTGCGCAGCGGACTGGACCATCGCGGTCTGATGGAATCGATGGACGACGCAGGCCGCCGTGCAGTCAACCTGCTCACCAGCGATCGTGCCCGTAACGCGTTCGATCTCTCCGGTGAACCAGACGCACTCAAGGACCGCTACGGTCGACATGCCTGGGGACAGCGCGCACTCCTCGCGCGACGTCTCGTCGAGGCCGGTTGCAGTTTCGTCACGATTGTGATGGAGAACCCCTACACCTCCGGTGTCGAGTGGCTCAAAAACGGAACCTACAACTGGGATTCTCACGCCGTCAATTGTCACCTCTTCGACGACGCCCGGGTCCGTTTGCCGATCTACGATCAGGCAGTCACAGCCCTCATCGAGGACATCTACAATCGCGGTCTCGACCGTCAGGTCCTTCTGGTCGTCACCGGGGAATTCGGACGCACGCCACGCGTGAGTGTCCAGAAGGGGACTCAGACCGGCGTCGATCAACCCGGTCGCGACCACTGGCCCCAGGCCATGTCACTCCTCGTCGCCGGCGGCGGAATGCGCACCGGTCAGGTCGTCGGCTCAACCAACTCCAAAGGAGAACATCCCCAGGACCGCCCACTCACCCCCAACGACCTCTGGGCGACCGTCTACCGGCACCTCGGAATCGATCTGCAGACAAGCTTCCCCGATTACAGCGGTCGACCGATGCCCATCCTCCCCTACGGCGAGCCGATCGCCGAACTCCTCTGACGCATCGGCCAGCTCCCTCGCAGTCGCGGCGACACGTTCGCATCCCCGACGGACGTAGGTCGACGACTCGACATCAACTCTCCCGCTGCCGCCATTTTCTCTCGGCCCTCCCCTGTTGAGTTGAGACTTCACCGGGACGACGCGACATTCACCGACAGCGTCTCCTGATGCGCAGCCTCTCCTCCGAAGTGTCCTCCGCATGCAGTTTCTCAACCCGTGGATGCTCGCCGCCCTTGCACTGTGCGGCATCCCGATTCTGATCCACCTGTTCCACCGCCGACGGTACCAGCTCGAACCGTGGGCAGCCATGCGGTTCGTGCGCGCCGCACTCGAGCGGAGATCCCGGCAGATCCGTCTCGAATCGCTCGTCCTCCTGCTCCTCCGGGGGCTCATCATCGGGCTGGTGGTCCTCGCCGCTGCCGAGCCCGTCTTTCGTGCAGCCTCCGGCGACGTCAATCATCAACGGATTCGGCGCATCCTCCTGCTCGATCTCTCCGCGAGCATGGGACGCACGATCGAACGCCGCACCGCTGTTCAGCACGCCCGCGACGCCATCAGACGACTCCTCGCCGAGTCTCGCCCGGGCGACTCCTGGCAGCTGGTCCGGATCGCCCACGCGACCCCCCTCACCATCATCCGGCTCGAAACGTTCGACATTGCCGAAGTCGAAGCCGAACTGAACCGCTGGGATCTGACGTCCCAGCGCGGAGACGTCGCCGCCGCACTGGCGCAAACACTCGAACTCATTGAGCAGAATGACCCCGACACGAAAACCGAAGTCATCGTGTTCAGCGACTTGCAGCGCAGCAACTGGATCCCCGCCAACCCCGCAGACCGGGAACTCATCCGCGGCCAGTTGACGCGGCTGGCACGTCACGCCCGGCTCCGGTTCTTTGATCTGGGACAAAGCGACAGCGGGAATCTGGGTATCGTTTCTCTCCAGGCCGATCGCAGCATCCTCGCCCCCGGACAGCCTGCGCAGCTCACCGCGCGCGTCCGCAGCGATTCCGCCTCCGCACAGGCCGATCTCGAGTGGTGGGTCGACGGAGTCCTCGCCGAAGTCTCCCCTGTCCGCCCCGGACCAACCGGAGAGACGACCATCACCTGGACGACCGCTCCCCGGGATCTCGTCTCCATGGATGTCGAAGCCCGGTTACGGGTGACCGACACCAGCCCCGCCGACGATCGCCGCTTCCTGTCGATCACCGTCACCACCGCCGCTCGCCTGCTGGTCGTCGAGGGACGACCGACTCTCGAGCCCATGCAGGGGGCCAGCGATTACCTCCAGGTCGTCCTCGAACAGCTCTCCCGGACTGCCATCACCGGTGCCGAACGCACCCGGATTGCCTTCGACACCACAGTGGTCACCGGACTGCAACAGTCTCACCTGGATCAGTTTGACGTCGTCTGGTTGTGCGGTGTTCCCACGCTCGACGCCGACGACGTTCGCCGACTCTCGCACTTCGTACGTCGCGGTGGCGGATTGATCATCTCCCTCGCCGACGGGGTTGATCTCGACTCCTGGAGGAACGCACTGAACACCCGCGCCGAGGGAGCCTTCTTCCCCGTCGAACTCGGAGAAATCGTCCACTACGAGAACGAAGTGAACTTCGCCCCGGCAGAGCCCCTCCACCCGCTGACCCTCCCCTTCAAGGGGAATGAAGACGCCGGTCTCACCTCGACACTCGTCTCCCGAGCCGTGCAGGCAACACCACGTGGCCGCGCCGCTGTCGCACTCCGCCTCTCCACAGGAGACCCCGCCATTGTGGAACAGCCCTGGGGAGAGGGACGCGTGATTGTCACCCTGACCTCGATCGACGATCGCTGGACCACCTGGCCCGTGTGGCCGAGCTTCCCGCCACTTGTCTCCCGGTTGCTCGCACTCAGTCTCTCCGATCCCCACGATCAGGAAGTTTTTGCCGGCGATCCCATCGTCCGCAGCCTTCCGCCCGAACTCCTCCAGGCTTCGCTGACCGTCACGGCTCCCGATGGCCAGAAGTCGACACGACTGCCCGCCTGCGACGCCGAACGCTGCCACTTCGAAGTCCGTAGAACCTCCTCCCCCGGACATTATCTCTTCGAATATGGCCCTCCCCTGACGAAGCGGGAAACCGTCGCCGTGAACGTCGATCCCGTCGAATTCCTGCCCCAGCGTCTCGATCAGACAGGGCTCGCCACCGAACTGCTTCCCTCCACAGAGTTCGACTACGTCGCACGCTGGCAATCGACCAGCGTCGACGACGCACGCGGATCAGTCGCTGGCAGCCTCGCCGCTCCAGCCTTGGCGGCAGCACTCGTGTTGCTGTTAATCGAACAACTGCTCGCCTGGCGATTCCACGCCGGGATGTCTGCTCTCATCGCCGTCGCGGCAATCGGAGTGCTGTGGCAGATGTGGAAATGGCACACCCTTCTCGGAGTTCTGACCCTCCTCGCCGCGGTGGCGATACTCCTGTTCCTGTTCCCTCGATGGCGATCACGCCGGGAGATGCGCCTATTTCGCCGCTGAAGATCCCGTTCGCCTCACAAAACCAATCGCACATCCTCGCGGGGAATGTCTCCCCAAGCCTCGAAACAGCGACGAACTCGCAACGACAGCCTGCGCTCCTGTGCCTGATGTCGCCCGGTTGAGTAGACTGAGTTCGACGCACGCGCCGGAACTCAATGCAGTCTGCGATGGAACCGAACTCTCGCGAATTCGCTCGCCGTCAGATCTCGATACTCGGCGGACTGGCGATGCTCGCCGGCCTCCTGATGGTCGTAATCGAACTCCGTACCTCCTTCATCACCCAGCGCCTCGGGCCCTTCGGCCGGCTCATCATCCTCGCCTGCGGCGTCTTCTTCTCTGTCTGGGGATTGAAGGAAGTCATTGCCGGGCTCTTCCCCTCAATGCGCCGCTCGGGCATCGGCCGTCACCGCTTCCGCGTCCCCCGCGAAGGACAGATCTACCTCTGCATCATGCTCGTGCTGTTCATCGGTGCCATGATCGGCCGCTCGAATCCCCTCCTCCTGGTCTTCTCGATCATGGCCGGCCCCTTCATCGTCAACGGCTGGTTGACCTTCAGTCAGTTGAAGCGGCTCGAACTCGAACGTGTCGTCCCTCCCAGAGTCATGGCCGGGGAGCCCGTGTCGATTGCCCTCCGCCTCACCAATCACAAATGGTGGCTCTCTGCCTGGCTGATGCTCGTCGAAGACACCGTCGCCAACTCGCGCGAATCGCTGTCACCGACGGTCCTCTTCGTGCGCACTCCCCCCGGCCGCTCCCAATCCGGCCAGTACACCCTCCGGCTCGCCGAACGGGGACGCTACACCTTTGGCCCGCTTCAGGTGCGTACCCGCTTCCCGACAGGGCTGGTCGAACGCGGCCTGTACCTCAACGTCCCCGACGAGATCCTCGTCTACCCGCGGCTTGGCCGACTCTTCCCCGACTGGGAAGAACGCATGCACAACGCCGACCAGTTGGCGACACGCTCCCGACCCCGCTCAGGCCACCTGAATGACGAATTCCACCAGCTCCGTATGTACCGCCCCGGCGACGATCTGCGGGCAATTCACTGGAAAACGTCCGCCCGCCACACCGATCTGATGGTCCGCGAATTCCAAGTCAATCGCGATCAGGAACTCGCCATCCTGCTTGATGCGTGGCAGCCCACCCGATTCTCCGAAGAACTGCATCCCGAGACAGAACGCGCCATCAGCCTCGCCGCAACAATCTGTGCCGAACAGGCACGACACGGCCGCGAAATGATTCCACTCCTCGTGACCAACGGAGAGCCTCCCTTCCGGTGGGGCGAATCAGCCGGAACTCATCGGATCGAAACCCTTCTCGACGGTCTCGCTCGCCTGCATCCCTCGCCCGCTGCCCGAATCGACGATCTGCTCGACGCCGCGGTGCAGACGGTCTCGCGG
>CAZUXX010000161.1:0-2070 GCA_964624215.1 uncultured Planctomycetaceae bacterium | reverse complement strand
CATCAGCGCTCGCCCCGAAGCCGTCCACGAGGCGATCGGAAAATGGACGAGCGACATCGGCTCCAACCGGGAAGGCGGACGGTTTCAGTTGGAAGTTCTCGGTGCATCCGACGCCGTCTTCCAGCGGCTGGTCCAGAACCTCTGAGACCACTCTTGCGCAACACCGCCTCACGCTGCGACTTGGGGAAAAGTTCACCGCCAGACTTCACCCGGCACCCCGACTTTTCTTCACCGACCCGCGGCTCGGACGCCCGAATCCACGTTGCAACCACCGGCCGGGATCGGCTAGGTTCCGCGCGCTACGGTCGGCAGGTCCGGCCCGTGAGCGCATCCGGCAAACTCACAGCATGACTGGCAGCACCATCCACATCCGACAGGCACGGTGCCGTCGAATCGCTGCCACGAATCTGCCGGACACGATCCACGGCACGCATCGCTCGGCTCGGGAGCAGCCTGATCCACCCCAACTGCGCTTTGGCAAGGAGGCCGAAGGTGTCATCGTCCGACCCTGCGGTTCGATTCGTCCAGACGTCGAACCTCTGGCTTGACCAGTTCTGCTTCACCGGGAACCCTGTCTCCGGACAGGATCAGCGAATGCTGATCGAGGCTCCCTTTCGTGCGGCCGAACGCATATTCGATCGCGCGCTCGCCGAGCGGGCCGACGTCATCCTGATCGCCGGAGGCCTCTTCCGACGAGCCACCCCCACCACCTGGGGAGCAAGCTTCTTCGTTCGACAGTGCCAGCGCTTGCTGCGCCGCGGCATTCAGGTCCTCTGGGTCGAACCCGACACGACCCCGCGAATCCGCTGGCCGGGATACCTCCGGTTTCCTGCAAACCTCCGCTTCCTCGCGACAAGGAAAGGCACCTCCGAACTCCTCTCGCTCGGCCAGGGCCGGGTGTGTGCCTTCGGAAGCGTCGATAACGCCGAAACAGTTGCGTCCTGGAACCTCCCCGACAAGACGTGCCTCATCGGCCTTACCTCCGAACCGGCACCCACGGAGATCACCGCCATTCGCAAGTCCGGGATCTCACTCCCCTACGTCGCCAGAATCGGATCCCGGACCGCAGCCACCCCGGCCACTGTCTCCGAATCCTCCGTCTCCTCCGGGACACCTCAGCCCCGCTGCCTCGACGAAAGCGGCGTAGGAACCTGCTCGCTCGTGGAAATCCCCCGCTCACACGATGCCGTAACCCGGCGGTTACTCCCCGTCGAAGAGATTGGATATCGAACAACGACCATCAAGGTCGACGAGGCGGTTAACTGGGAAGGGTTTCGCCGGCTGCTGCATGCCTCGGCAGACTCGCTGTGTCAGGAGACATCCGCTCGTTGCCTGCACGCCCACTGGCAAATCAGTGGACACGGCCCGGTGCTCGAACGTCTCATGCGCCCGTCCGAATCACACCATCTGGTGGACGAACTCAGATCGATCACGGTCGGCAACTGCTCCGTCCGGTTTGCATCACTTGCACCCGAACCGGATTCGGTCCAACTCGCCCGCTGGAAAACCTCGCACAACGAGATCGACCAGTTGATGGCAATGCTCGACGACCTGGCCGGAGAAGTGCACCGCGCCACCCGGACAGGCACCTGTTCCGGGAAGCCACACTTCTCAAGGCAAGCTCTGGGGCAGGCGCGCCGGTCTGCTTACGAATTGCTCTCGGAACCGCGTTGACGGTCGTGTTTTCCTGTCTTCTCGCAGTGGCCAAAAACGCCTGCTGCTTCTCGGTGGAAAGAGGACCTGGCCATGTGGCTCAGAGAATTTTCGGTTGACAGCTTCGGTCCCCTGGCGGGACTTCGCATCGACGAACTCGCTCCCGGACTGAACATCATCTACGGACCGAACGGCTCCGGAAAAACCACCGTTCTCCGCTTCCTCCGCGGTCTCTGGTCCGGATTTGGCGAAGCCCGGCAGTTGGGCCTCATCCCGTCCCTCCGGGATGGCCAGCCCGGTGGAAGTGCCCTCCTCGCGCGGGCCGAGCGCCGCTTCTGCCTGACCCGCATCGCGCTGCCAGATCGCTCCGATCGGCTCGCCGTCACCGTGCGTGAAGGTGACGTCGACGACGGAGCC
>CAZUXX010000160.1:0-7399 GCA_964624215.1 uncultured Planctomycetaceae bacterium | reverse complement strand
CCACTTCAAATCGAAAGGACCAAAGCATGGGCTGGCTGTTCAAACCTGGAAGCACACGCCGCGATCTGATCGCGGAACGAACGGAGGGATGGGAGCGGACCACGCCCGAAGGCATGACCGTGAAGACCGAGCGTCTCGCCCACTGCTATCGCGGCGGCGTCTTCTCCGGCGTTCTGTGGACGGTGTGGGAACGGACCTTCGAGAAAGATGGTGAGCAGGTCCAACCAACCGAGCGGTGGATCGGATGCGACCTGTTGGAATACAGCAAGCAGGATAACGGGTGGGGATACAAGGATTTGGAGGAATCCATGCACCCGTACTTCTATTCATGCCCGCTGAGTTACTTGGACATGGTGCCGGTTGTCGGCAGCGAAGAGTGGCGGCAGGGCGTCCGCGAGTATCACCAGCGGCAACGTGAAAAACGACAAGCGAGGAAGGTGCGAGCATGAACGATTTTGATTTCAACGACCAACCAGACGAATTGCGTGACGTTCAGCCGTCCAGCTTCTCGCACGTCATTGGACAAGAGAATGCCAAGGCCGCTTTGCGGGTCGCCGTCGATTACGCATTCCAATCAAGGAAGAAGCTCGACGATCTGATCCTCGCTGGCCCTCCGGGTTTGGGCAAGTCGGCTCTGGTTTCGGTACTGGCCGATGAACTCGCCGTCCCTTTCATGGAGATTCTGGCTCAAAGCGTATCGAGTGCCGCAGAACTGAATTCGGTGCTGCTCTCGGCGAGCAACGGCATTCTGTTCCTCGACGAGATTCACCTGCTGTCAAAGGTCAACCAACACGCCTTGCTTCAAGTTCTCGATAAGCGGCGAATCTTCCTGAATGGCGGAAAGTCGGTGCAGTCGATTCCGGTCGCGGATTTCACTTTGGTTGGAGCTACGACTGACTTGGATGGCGTGATCCAGCCGTTGCAGGATCGTTTCAAAATGGTGCTGCATCTTGACTACTACACCAACCATGAACTCGCCGAAATCGTCCGCCAACGGTGCCGAGCATTGAATTGGGAACATGAGCCAGAACTGCTTCAGGCCATTGCCCAACGTGCCCGGCAAACTCCTCGGATTGCACTGCGACTGCTCCAATCCGCCCATCGTGTCAGCGTGGCAGAAGGTGCGGACTCGATCACCGTTGCCCACCTGGAGCGTGCTTGCGAGATCGAGCGAATCAGTCCGCGTGGCCTCGACAACATGCAGCAGAAGTACGTTGATCTGCTCGCCAAGGGACCGCTCCGGTTGAACGTCCTGGCCTCGATGCTCGGCGTTTCAACGATGGTTTTGACGAAGACGGTCGAGCCGTTTTTGCTCCGGTCGGGAATGGTTGTGAAGGACGGCGGGATCAGAACTCTGACGGAACTCGCACACGGATCGGACACCGCCCTTTGGCGGAAATGAGTTCGATAGCCGTTCGATAGCCGTTCGATAGCCGTTCGATAGCCGTTCGATAGCCGTTTGAAATCTGTGTCTAAGCCGTTTGAGAACCGTTCGAGAATTGTCCGTTAATCGTCAAAGAAATGAAGGAATCGAGTGCGATGCGTGTCCAACAACTGCCCGCTGCGGCCAGCGTCTCGGCCACGGCTGAACTTTGTCAACTCAGCCGCAGTCGATTCTACGATCTGATGAACGCTGGCGTGTTTCCGAAACCCGTGCAGCATCCGTCATCCAACCGTCCGATTTACAGCCGGGAACTGATCGAAAAGTGCCTCGCAATCCGGCAATCGGGCGTTGGTTTCAACGGCGAGCCATTCGTCTTCAATCGCAAGCTGAACAAGAACCGGAAGCCGGTGCATGGCCGCAACTCCCGCCCGGATAGTACCCGATACGACGAACTGACTGACGCTCTCAAGTCGCTCGGCCTGACCGCGACCACCAATGAATCCGTCGCCAGTGCCGTGGCCGAACTGTACCCCAACGGAACCCACGGCCAGGACCAGGGCGAAGTGATTCGGCGGGTCTTTCTTCACCTTCAAACCAAGGGAGCCAACGAATGAAATCCTTTCGGGATTATGACCTGATGCACAGCGAAGAACCGTACCTGACGATCCAAGAGTTTGCCGCGATCCATCGTGACCACTTCATGATCGAGCAGGATGAAGACGCGATGCACGCCGAAACATTCTCGATGGAGGAAATCGAGCAGATGGCCGGTGATCGCGGCATCGTCGAGTACCTGGGGCGGTGGAACGACAGCGACAACTTGTGGTTTGTCGTCACGCCGCTCAGCAAACGGAACAAGCCGAAGCGTTCGTTCGAGATTCTGGTTTCGCCGTACTGACCGCCAGTTTCCGTTGGGCTGATACTTCACAATATCCGCCCAACGTCGCCGCAAATCGGCCCGAATCACCCTTCACAGCAGAGGATAATCCATGAGTTTTTCGGCGGATATTGTTTTTGCGGGTCTGGATACGGCCCCGGACGAGTCCAAGCGGTTCGCCAGCTTCCTCGATCAAGGTGACTTTTCGTCCAACACCCGCAAGGCCCGGACCAATGACCTGCGGAAGTTCGCACGCTGGTTCACTCAGGCCAATGGCGAGTCGTTCGCCGCCAATCGAGTCACACAGCGGGACGTTGCTGACTTCAAGCAGCACTCCCGCCGAAAGGAGGGCCAGTCCGTCTCAACGGTGAACCGAGCTTTGGTGAGCCTCCGAAAGTATTTCGCCTGGCTGGTCAATGCCGGGCATCTGCCTGCCAATCCAGTGGCCGGAGTGAAGGAGCTTCGCAAACAGCAGACCGCCCCGAAGGGATTGACGCAGCAACAGGTCAGGAGGCTGCTCCGTGAAGTCGAAATCCGTCAGGACGTGCGGGCCAACGCGATCTTCCATCTGATGCTGTACACCGGCTGCCGAGTGAGCGACATCGCCAACCTCGGAAATTCCGACCTTGTGATCCAGGCTCGTAGTGGATCGGTGACGTTCCGACATGGGAAGGGCGGCAAGGAACGAACGGTGCCGCTACCCCTGGCTGCCCGAAAGGCGATTCAGGCGTATCTCGACGTTCGACCGGACGATGGAAGTGAACTCGTCTTCCACGGCAAGCGAGGGCCACTGACGGATCGTGGCTTTCGTGCTTTGTGCGACAAGTACGGCGAGTTGCTCGGCTTTAGCCTGCATCCTCACTTGCTCCGGCACACGATGGCTCACAAGTTCCTCGACGACAACGGCAACGATTTGGTTTCGCTGGCTCAACTCCTCGGTCATCAGAACATCAACACCACCGCGATCTACACGAAGCGGACTCAGGATCAGCTTGCCGCCGCCGTCGATAACCTGACGTATTGACGATGGTTGTGACCGGCCTCCGATTATTCAGTGCGGCAACAACTTGCTACAGAGTTGTATTCGATGGTGGCTGCTGTGCAAAAAGGATACGCAGTTCCTTGATGAAGGCGGCAATTGCCTCCAGTTGTTCCGCCCCGTTGCTCACATCAACCTGCAAGGGTTGATGTAGTGGCTGACCATTGGGCTTCAGCCATTGGACTTTCACGACGGGGCGTCCATTGTCGGTGCCTGACGTTGCCCGAAGCGTAGTGCCTCCGGGGAATGAGCGGCTTAGTTCGTGGGACATTGTGAACTCCAAAATACAGGTTGCGAACTGATGGACACTGCATCCAACAGAGAGTGCTGGTCTGCTTAAGCGTCAAGTCTATGCAGTGCCGCCCAAGATTTTTCCACAATCTGCCATTCGCTTCCAGAAGGGGCAGCTCGACTTGGGACTGCCTGGGTTTTGACGCACTGTCAAGATTTGCGACCACCACCGGGCTTCGGCCCGGTTTCTTTTTGTTCGGATCAATTCACCGAATAGTACCTCAGTAACGTAGCCACGAATTCCAACGACAAGGAGAACAAAATTGGCTGCATTTCTGAAGATCGAAAACATCGGCACTGCTCCGGCAGAAGGCTTCACCGTTCTTGGCGTCAGTCTTGCCGACACCACCAACCAAACAGGAGTCATCGGGCAGTTCGGCAGCGGCAACAAGCATGGTGTCGCGGTGCTGCTCCGGCACGAACTCTCGCCGGTCGTGTTTGCTGGTCCGTTGAAGATGGAGTTCTTCACGAAGCCGCAAACGGTCAGCGACACGCAGGCCACCAAAGAGTTCTCCCGCGTGGGCGTGAAGTATGGTGGCAGTGATCCGATCACCGGGGCCAGCCGCTCGGCAACGGAAGACCTCGGCTTCGTCCTGGACTACGGAAAACAGGATTGGGATGAGGTTGCCCTGGCTCTCCGTGAGTTCGTCTCCAACGCCATCGACCGATCAATCCGCGAAATCGGTGATTGGTCTGGTGTGAAGATCGAAATCGTTGACGAGTCGAAGGTTCGGGCCAAGAGCGGATATACCCGCGTCTTCGTTCCCATGAACAGCGACGTTCTCAAGTTCTACAACGACTTGGGCAAATGGTTCCTTCACTTCAGCGAGCCGGAGTCGCTCGACAGGGCGATTCTGCCGAAGAAGAACCGCAATCTCGGCGACCGGAAAGCTGCCGTGATTTACCGGCGTGGCGTCCGAGTCCGCGAGTTCGAGTCGTCCGATACCGAGTCTTTGTTCGATTACAACCTCAACGACCTGACGCTGGATGAAGCTCGCAAGGCTTCAGATTGGGACGTTCGGCACCACGCAGGCCGAGCATTGGCCGGTGCGGACAAGAACATCCTGGCGATCTTGTTTGATCGGCTCATCAACTCGACCGCTCCGGCGTGGGAATTCGGATTCGACACCTTTGCCCTGCGATCATATTCCGAGGACAGCGAGCGGAACTGGCAGGACGCTTTCGACCAGGTCGCAGGAAGCAAGGCGGTTCTGACCGGCGAAGGCACTGCGGACCAGTTGCACCGCAAAGGTTACAAGCCTGTCAAAGCACCAGAGGGGATCGTCTCGGCTGCTTCACGGTTCGGTGTTCGGGATGCTTCGAGTGTCCTTTCGGCTGATGAACTGAGTGGCCGAGAGATTGTTGATGCCTCACCGGATAGTACCTCGGCAGTTGACTTCGTTTGGGATGTCATCGAAGCCCACGGCCTGACCAACGGCAAAGAGAAACCGCCCGACAAAGGCTTCACGTCGATTCTCGACGCGGGCGTGATGCTCAACGGGTATTACCGCGATGGGGTCGTTTATCTCAACGAAGACCTCGGTGGGTCGGCATCCGAGTTCGGTGGCCGTGCTGCGTTGTCGGATCGGTTGCTGAAAGTCGCTTTGGAAGAGACGGCACACTACGTCACAAACGCGACAGATAACAGTCGGGATTTCCAAGATTACCTTCTCGACTTGGCAGTCAAGCTCAGTCGCTCAAAACTCAAGCGGGAGAAAGTATGATCGAAGTGAACAAGCCACGTTTTTCTTTGGGGCAGGTCGTTGCAACGCCCGGCTGCCTCGCGGCCTTCGAGGAAGCCGGGCAACAGCCGTGGGAGTTCCTGGCTCGCCATGTTCGTGGTGATTGGGGCGATGTTGTTGAGCAAGACCAGGAAGCCAACGACCTCGCGGTGCAGGATGGAAGCCGGATTCTGTCGGCTTACACTCTCAGCAGTGAAACCCGCATCTGGATCATCACCGAAGCAACGGACGATGCTGGTCAGCGATCCGCGACCACCTGCCTTTTGCCGGAGGAATACTGATGACCCGGAACAGGGAATTGATCGAGGAGGCGACCAGAATCGTGATTGAAGCATTCCATGTCCCAAGGCGACCGCCAAACCTGGGCCTCGACCTGGACGGCCTCCTCGATGAAGCCAACGACTTCTTCCACTTGTTGACCAGTGTTTGGCCGGGCCACGTCATCATCATCAGCTATCGAAGCGATTACGCGAAGGCCGAGGCCGACCTGGAACGGCTCGGCATCCGGTACAACGAGTTGGTGTTGGTGGACTCCTTCGACGCCAAGGCCGACGTAATCGCCGAGAAGGAGATCGGCGTCTACTTCGACGACCAACCGGAAATGCTCAAGAACATTCCAGAGGGCGTCCATGTCTTCCTTTACCGAAACGGCGGCAACTTCGACTTCGATGAGCGGCTTTGGCTGTTCAGCGACAGAACAGCGAAGCTGATTTGATGGGACGAAACATGACCAACCGGATCATGGTGATCGCACCGTACTGGCACGCCGGGACTTGGGTCTTCGACGATCCCGCCGTTGATCTTCGCCAGGAGCCGTTCGTCGCGGGTGTCCCGCAAATGATCGACGAATTGGTGGCCGAAATTCCCAACGCCCGCGACGGATTCCGGTTGCTCTTTTCAGCGGGACCGTTCCCAGGTTTTCAACGCAAGCTGACCTGGGTGCGGGAGGAAATGGACGGGAACTGGTACTTCAACGCGGAAACCAATTCACAAGGATGGTTGTGCCCGGCGATGTTCAGGTATTTCTCAGAAGCACCAGCGGAACTGTTCGTCAGGGCCGAGCCGAAATCGTCGTGAGCGAAGTAGTTGCAAAGTCGAGAACCCGGAAACTCGATTGCAAAAATCCTGAAAAGGGACTCCGGGTCGGTATGCCCACCCCCCTGATATGGCTTTGTTTTCTTCAAAAGGCGAATCCGAAAAAATCGCCGCTGCAAAAAAATGACGGGCCGCACAGGGATTTTCACCAGATTCCTGCACTTGTATGTCCTACTCAAGCAATCCATGACCGTAGCGATCAAAGAAACCGCGGTTGTCATTTGCTCCAACTTTCGCGTGCAATCCGTCGATCTCTATCTCCTGTATGCGAACAGTGTTTCCAGTCACAAGCGGATACAATCGAATCACCCCGTCCGTGCAATTGTAGGTCCAGCCCTGCTCCTGAAAAATAGAGCGTGTAACGCCTTCGGGCGGTTCACCGAATGTCGAAAATAACAATTCACCATTAAACTCGCCTGTCCAACCTTCACGCACCTTGAATCCGCCTTGCTCTAGGTATATCCAGCGTTGGCGATTCAGTACCCACATAGCCTGCAAGAAGTCCTTTTTCGAGCGTGCGTCAACGCTGACGAGATTCTGCTTGATCTCAGTGACAGTCTTGTTATCAACGGAAAAACCGCTTGAGTAAACATCCTGGTCCACGACCGCCAATGCTCTGTCCGTGAAGGTGCCGTCGCTGAGAAAGGTGCTAGCGAGACCAAAGGCCATCCAGATCACAGCCACAAACGCAATGCTTCCACCGGCAATTGCGATCCTCGCAGGTGTAATGATTTGCCCTTTGCCCGCCAGCGAAAGTTCGGCGAGTTCTGCGTCAAGAGTGGCGAGTCGTGTCTGATATTCATTGACTTGTGAAACAAGCGATTCCGGTCCACAAGCGGGTCCATGCTGCCGGAAAGCCGCCTTTCCAAGTGCGGCATACGCCTGATTGAGTTTCTGGTCAACGACCTTCTTTTGAGGTCATTGTTTAGCGCCCCGCAGGCAGGAGCGTGGGCTGTGTTGAGCAGAGTGCC
>CAZUXX010000159.1:6135-7419 GCA_964624215.1 uncultured Planctomycetaceae bacterium | reverse complement strand
CCGAGGCAACCTCGTGCGGAACGTCTGGAGAGAGCATCGTCTCATCATCACCCTCGTCGCAGTGCAGTCCGCATGCCTGGTGACCGGCCTGTGGACGCACCTCAAGTTCCTCGATGCACACGTCGCCTGGTCGAAAGAACACCTCCAGGCAACTGACAGCGGACCCCCTCACAACAGCGGGCAGACCGGCCTCACCTTCGAACAGGAACGCTTTCTCGTCCACGTCCTTTCATTTCTCTGGATCGCAGCCCTTCAGACCACCGCCGCCTGCCTGACCGTCACACGTCTGAGGGGCCAGCAGGAACGACAGCAGCTCCAGTCACAGGAAGCAGCACTCCTCCACGCCAAGGAACTCCTTCGCACCCGCGACGCCATCGTCTTCGGACTCGCCAAACTCGCCGAGTCTCGCGATCCCGAAACAGGAATGCATCTCGAGCGAATCGCTCTTTACTCCACCCGGCTCGCCTCCGCAATCCGCAAACAGCGCCGCTTCCGCGACGAAGTCACGCAAAGCTTCGTCAATCTCATCGGAATCAGCTCCGCCCTCCACGACATCGGGAAAGTCGGCGTCGAAGACGCCATCCTCCTCAAACCGGGAACACTCACGGCACAGGAACGGCATCGCATCCAGTTGCATGCCCGCCTCGGAGGCGAATGCATCCGCCAGATCGAAAGACGACTCGGCGCCTCCAACTTCCTCGAAATGGCACGCGAAATCGCGCTGCATCATCACGAACGCTGGGACGGACGCGGCTACCCCGACGGACTCGCCGGCAACGACATCCCCCTCGCCGCCCGCATCGTCGCGATCGCCGATGTCTACGACGCTCTCCGCATGAAGCGCGTCTACAAAGACGCCCGCTCCCACGAAGACGTCATCGAACTCATCCGCTCCGAGGCCGGGTCTCAGTTTGACCCCGACCTCGTCGAAGTCCTCCTCACCATCGAACATCAGTTCCGCGATATCGCCGACCGGTACGCCGAAACCCCCGTCGTCAAACCACGTCGGGAAGCCACCAGCCGCGATCTCCAGATGACGCCCGAAGACGAACGACTGCTGACAATGACTGTCCAGAAACATGGACCTGCTGAGCCCGCCGCACCCCCCGGCTCCCGGAATCTCCTATGAACGCAATGCAGACCACCGTTCCCCTCGACGATCTCCATCGCCTGGAGGCCCGCAGTGAACGAACCGTCGAGATCCTGCTGGTGCTGGTCACGGTCGGACTGACCGCTGTCCTTCACCAGACCGGCACCATGCGGGCCGTCGTCCTCAATCTCTTC
>CAZUXX010000159.1:0-6125 GCA_964624215.1 uncultured Planctomycetaceae bacterium | reverse complement strand
CGCTATCGCGCCGGAGTCCTCGCACTCCTCGCCGTCGTCATGTCCACCGTCGTCGTCGCTCAGGACCTTGGCAGCTTCGCCGCTGTCGACTCACCAATCGCCATCGGACTCGGCATCACACTCTGGGGGGCCGTCCTCGGACTCACCGCCATGCTCGTCGGTACCCTCTCTGACGACCGCGGAGCCAAGGCCGTCGAAGCCCACGAAGCCCACGTCGGCGTCGTCGAAGTCCTCGCACGCTACCTCCAGGCCGCCAACCCCAACCTCGAAAATCGCGCGAAGAAAGTCGCCAGCCTCTGCGAAGCAGTCGGTCGCAAGATGCGGCTCTCAAACAAGGAGATCGACGACATCCGCGTCGCGGCCCTGCTCATCGACATGGAAAACATCGAAATCACCGCCCGTGTCATCCGCAAAGCCGTCGGAGAACTTGGCGACGATGAGGAACGCAGCCAGAAAACCTTCCACGGCAGCGATCTCGTCCGCTCTCTCGGAGCCGTCATGAGCGGTGCCTTCCCCCTCATGCTCAATCAGTCCACCGCCCCCGGAAGCCCCCCCCACGAAGTCCCCTTCGGAGCGCGCATCGTCCGGGCCGTTCGCGAATATGTTCGACTCGCCGACGACCCCTGGGAGGGCGGAGAAGTCACTCCCGCCGAAATCGTCGAGGAAATGCGCTACGACACCGAAGCCGACTATCACCCCGCTGTTCTGCACGCGCTCGAGGAAGTCGTCACCCACCCCGCCTCACGCGACGCCCTCCTCTCCGCCGAAGAAGCGCAGGCAATCGAACGCATCACCAGCCGCTGACCACGCCACCCGCTTGCCCAAACCGCGACATCCCGCACACACTGCGGCATGTCCGGGCCGGATCCATCCTCTCCCGCCACCGCTCCCCACTCTCCCCCGCAGGCGCACCGCCGCACCTGCTGGCCAGGGCGAATGCCCGCGCTCCCCTGGGCTGTCGCCATCGCAGCCGGAATCCTCCTCAGTGAATTCACGGCAGGATCAACCCGCACCTGGCTTCTGCTGACAGCCATCGCCGGCAGCCTCGCGCTCTTCACTCTCTCCCGCAAGGCAGGTCATCGACTCGAAACTCTTTCCCTTCTCCTCTTCTGGTGCGGACTCGCTGCCACCCGTCATCACCTGCTGATGTTCACGCGGCAGCCCGACAACATCCGCACAGTGGCCCGCGAGGAACCCTCGCCGGCGAACTCTCCATCCCCCGGGGACCGGCCAACCCCGGCGATGTCGACAACCGCATCCGGTTTCGACGACTCGGATGGGACGCCCTCGCCCGCTGCAGTCATCCCGATCAGGTCACCATCATCGAATCGAATCCAACCCTCGGGGAACGTGTCGGACGACGCCGCGAAGAGATCCGCCAGCAGTGCCGCACCATTCTCCGCAGCTCACTCTCGCCCGCTCGACAGCCACTCGCCTACTCCCTCCTCCTGGGTGATCGCTCCGGTCTCGCGCCCTCCGATCGGGAGACCTACATCAACAGCGGCACGATGCACTTGCTGGCCATCTCCGGACTGCATGTGGGAATCCTCGCCGGCATCGTCCATCTCTTTTGCCGGCTGCTCAAGCTGCAAGGGGGTTCAAGGACGCTCATCCTCGTCGGCACCGTCCTCGCCTACATGGTGCTGACAAATCAGCGACCGCCCGTCCTCCGGGCCGCAATGCTCTTCACCATCGGCATTGCCGGTCTTCTCTACGGGCGACGCAGTTCCGGGTACCACACCCTGTCCCTCTGCGCGGCTCTGCTGCTCCTCGCTCGCCCGGCCGATCTCTTCGATATCGGTGCCCAGCTCTCCTTCGTGGCCGTGCTCGCAATCATCTGGGCCAGCCAGACGCTCATCCCTCTCCTCCGCCGTCACCAGAACGACCCGTTGGCGATGGAACCCTCTCTCCGGCTCAAGCCCCTGCGGACCGCAATCCGCGTCGCCGGCGAATCCTACGTGCTGACGACCGCCATCTGGCTGATCACCCTCCCCCTCGCCGCCTACCACTTTCAGCTGCTCGCACCCGTCGGAATCATCGCCAACGTCCTGCTGATGCCCGTCGTGGCTCTCATGCTGGCTGCCGGATACCTCACTCTCGCTGTCGGTCTCATCGTTCCCCCCGCTGCCCCGATTCCCGGCACCCTCTTCGAATCCCTGCTGATTCTCCTCGAGACTGTCGCGCACTACGCCGCAGAAATTCCCCTGGGACACCTGCGTGTCGCTCCACCCTCTCTCTGGTGGGTGACCGGAACCTATCTCCTGCTCGCCGTCATGATCGGCCTCCTCGGCGGCACCACCCTCCGGCGCTGGAGCCTGCATGCACTCGGGGCATGGGTCATCCTCGGACTGGGGCTCGCCTTCGTTCCCGTGCCCACTGCCGGCGGCCTCCGCTGCTCCTTCCTCTCGGTCGGACACGGCTCCGCTGTCCTTCTCGAACTCCCCAACGGCCGAACCGTTCTCTACGACGCCGGATCCTTCGCCAATGCCCGCCGTGCAGAACAGGTGGTCCAGTCAGTTCTTTGGGAGCACAACAGGCATCGCCTGGACGCCATCATCATTTCGCACGCCGACATCGATCACTTCAATGCCGTCGGTCCCCTCGTCCGCTCGGTTCCCGTCGGATCCGTCCTCACCGCATCCCCCTTCCTCGACGTCTCGCAGCCAGCCGTCCTCGACACCCTCCGCGCTCTCCAGGAGGTCGAGATCCCCTTGCAGATCATCGACGCCGGCGACCGGATCCTCTGCGACCCGGCCGTCACCATCGACGTACTCCATCCGCCCGAAACGTTCGACTCGCCGCACGACAACGCCAGCAGCATCGTCCTGCTCATCTCCTATGCCGGCCGACGTCTCCTGCTGACCGCCGACATCGAGGCCGAGGGATTGCAGCAGCTGCTCGCCACTCCCCCGACAGACTGCGACGTCCTCATGTCACCCCACCACGGCAGCCTGGCTGCCAATCCCCCGCGACTGGCGTCGTGGGCGACACCCGAATACGTCATCGCGTCCTCCGGGCACCGCACGAATGCAAATGCCCTCCAGGATCGTTATCAACCAGCCTCCGTGTTGAGCACGCACGAGCACGGATGCGTGACAATCACCGTCACCCCCGGCGGAGACCTCCACCTCACCACCTTCCGCTGACTCGTGCCGCAACCGCCTCACACAACCCGCGACCCCGATAGTCAGAAGGCCTCCTCGTACACCGCCAGAATCGACGCTTCGCTCGGCTGACGCGGCGTCAGATCCATCAGGCGCTTGATGGCAAACGCCTTCTTTGCAAACTCCGGCAGTTGCTCCCGCTGCGCCCCCAGATCGCGAATCCGCGCCGGAATCCCGATCCGCAGCTTGAGCCCTTCGACTGCATCGCACGCCGCATACGCCGCCTCTTCCTCCGACATCCCCGTCGGATCGCACCCCAGCCACTCGGCAATCCGCGCCAATTCCGGAACGCGGCACGGCAGGTTGTACCGCATCACGTACGGCAACAGCAGGCCATTCCCGGCTCCGTGCGAGCAGTGCACGGCTCCACCCAGCGGATACTCCATCGCATGCACCAGCGCCACCCCGCAGTTCGAGAACGCCAGCCCCGCCAGCGTTGCTGCCAGTGCCATCCCCTCCCGGGCAGACGCATTGTGTGGCTCGTTGACCGCAGTCTCCAGATGCTTTGCAATCAGCCGGATCGCCCGTTCCGCCAGCAGGTCTCCCAGAGGATGCTGTCCCTCGTATGTGTTGAGCGTTCCCCGCGGACGCTCCATCTCCGAAAACCGCGTCGCCAGGACCGCTTCAACCGCGTGAGTCAGCGCATCGATCCCGCTCTCGGCAGTGACATGCCGCGGACAAGACGCCGTCAGCTCCGGGTCCACCACTGCCAGTTGCGGCCGCAGGTGCGGACTCAACGTGCTGACCTTGATGGCGTTCTCGCGATCCGTCAGCACCGCTGCATGCGAAACCTCACTGCCGGTACCCGCGGTCGTCGGCACACAGATCAGCGGCCGCACAGGTCCGGGAACCCGGTCAAAACCAAAGTAGTCCGCAAAGTCACCCCCATGCGAGGTGACGATGGCAACCATCTTGGTCAGATCGAGATTCGACCCGCCGCCAACTCCCACGAAGGCGTCCGGATCAAACTCCCGTGCCACTGCCGCCGCGCGGCGGGCACACTCCAGATCCGGCTCCGGTTCACCACCATCGAACACCGCCGCCGTCAGGCCCGCTTCGCACAGCGAAGACTCGACCGCCGCCACGAGGCCCGCCGCGACGAGCGTCTTGTCCGAAACGATCAGGACCCGCTCGACATTCAACCGTTGAACGGCAGCCCCGGCTTCACGCACGGCCCCCCAACCGAACATCAGCCGTTGCGGAGCAAAGAAATTCCAGACCGTGTTCATGGCGCAGCCCCGGAGTAACCAGACGGCAGAGGGTACTCCTCTCCCCGGGGCAGGTGCCACTCACTTCCGCGCACGAAAGAAGCCCCGACTGTCCTGTAGTAGGCAGCCGGGGCTCCAGTCAGAGACCGCACTCAATTCAGTGGCCCCGGTCAATCACCTCGCGGCGTGATCCCGTCCAATGACCACTCATCCCTCAACGCGACAACCTACCGTGCCGGCGGAGTCCGGTCCGGCTGAGCGGCCGATCGGCGTTGACGATCCGCACCCGTCGACGGTTCATCACTTTCGGCAAGCTGCTTCTTGATCTGCTCTGCCATCTGCTTGTGCTGCATCGTCGACTGCTGTGCCTTCTGCACCAGTTGCTGCAACTCACCGGAAACATACCCCTCCGAAGCCTTCAGCTTCGAAAGCATGCCGATGTGTGCACCGATCTGGTGGCCCATGAACGCCTTGTCGAAATGGGACCCTTCCTGCTTCGTCAGTTCCTGCTTCGTCAGTGTCAGGCAATGACGGGCAGCATCCTCCTGCAGACTGAACAGCTGATCGACGGTCCCGCCATGTCCCTGACTCGCCACGGTCCGGTCTTCAGTACGTCCCGCGCGATCCTGCGTGGCATTCCCGACACGCTCGTTCACCTGCTCCCGGGCTTCGCGCACTTGGGACCGCACCCGGTCCGCCGCCGTCTCCTCGCGGGCCGCGTCCTCGCGAACGTTCTCCCCATCCCCGCGCGTGGCACCCGGCTGAGTCCGCGCTGCATCGGTGGAGGTCGTGTCCAGCTTGATCGACTTGCGGCTGGCGAACTGCTGCAACTGCTGCGACAGTTGCTGATGATCGTTGATCATCTTCTGAGCGAACTCCTTCACCTGAGGATTCTCCGCCTTCTCCAGAGCCAGCTTGCTCAACGCAATCTCTTCTTCGTTCCCCAGAATCAGGCAGTTCGCGACGAACTGCTCGATCTCCTGATTCTGCCCGGCAACGGGCCGTAACGCCTCCCGGGTAATCGGACCCTCTTGCTGGTCCGTCCGTTGCTGGTTTTGTCGGGGCTGTGCCGTCTGGTCTCGACGCGCATCATCGGTCGCACGCTGACCCGACTCACGTTGTTCTGTCTGCGTTCGGTTCTGCTGATCCGGGGGGGCGGCCTCCCGCTGCCCAACTTGTCCGAATGAGCCCTGAACAAGCACCAGCGTCGCCAACGCAGCGGGGACAATCGTCAACTTACGCATCGTGGTCACTCCATTAGTAATTTCCTGGGAACTCGCGACTGCGAAGCAGTGGCATCGGCAATCAGATCATGCCGCGCCGATCATCCTGAGTTGCAGCCGTAGCATGCGTACCACCGCGGTACCCTCCCACCGGGCGGCAAACGACATTCCACATCACCGGTTTTTGACACGCCTCGGCCCTTCTCGTGCCGCGCCGCAATCACACTGTTGGCGACCCGCGATCGTCGCTCGCGCTTCACCTCCGACTGTTCACCACATTCATGACCACAAACCGGGTAAACCCGCCGTAAACACGAACATCTCACTCTTCTGCGAGCGAGCACCTCACGGTCTTCCACACGCGACACACCCCTCATCGAACGCAACAGTCGACGCCGCTATTTCCCATCTCAATCGGACAACCAGACACTCATAAGCCTGCGCGATCATCCACACCGCCCGCATGGTCTCGCACCGCGCACGGTGATTTCCGTGCGTTCGCGCATTCGGTCTCTGGGCCGCCGTAACCT
>CAZUXX010000158.1:5690-7421 GCA_964624215.1 uncultured Planctomycetaceae bacterium | reverse complement strand
CGCCGGGATGCTCGCTCCCGAAACTCACGTTGTTGTAGTACGAGCCGGCGGCGTTATCGAAACCCATCGCGTTGATCGGGTTGACGACGTTCCGCACCGAGTACGTTCCCTGGTTGGCACCTGTATCCGGGGAGCCCCACGTCCACCGCCGGAAATGATCGCGCGCGAACCCCCGGCGCAACCCGTCCCACGCGATCTCTCCGACCATCAGCGTGTTCGAGAGCCCGTCCGTCACATCCCGCGGACGGTAGTTCCGGTTCTTGCAGAGAATCCCGCCATACGCATTCCCACCGCCCGAACTCGGTCCCGTCGGTGGAGTCCCGTCGTGCGGGTAGGTTCGCGTCACCGGTGTCCCGTTCGGCTGTTGGATGGTGTAATCCCCGATCGGTCCCGCGACTCCGATGTAATGCACCGTATAGTCCGTGCTGCTGTTCTCCAGAAACATCTTCGTGCCGCTCGGGCAGAACATCAGATCGAAGCGGTCCCGGTACCGTGCATTATTCGGAGCGGTCGCGTAGTTCACGTTCATATCGAACTGGTCGTACAGTGGCTTCTGCTCCACGAAGGGGAGAGTCATCACGTGCCAGCCGAAATTGTTCGCCGGACCAACGTTATCGATCATCGGCTTCAGACCCATTGCCCCCTGCGGGTAGGTCTTGTGTGCCCCTTCGTATCCGTGCAACGCAATCACCCAGTTGTGCAGGTGATCCTGGCATTGGCTCTTGCGGGCTGCTTCACGAACCTGCTGCACGGCCGGCAGCAGCAAGGCCACAAGAATTGCGATGATCGCAATCACTACCAGAAGTTCGATCAGCGTAAATCCGCGTCGGTGTTTCAACATGATGGCGTCCACAAGAAATGAAATGAGAGACTGCACCAGAAAATGAGAGGCGACCGCACCGGAATCAGTGCATGGAATGGTCTGGAACCGGCACCGGCGGGTGCTCCGGTTCCAATCCAGTCGAGGATATCCGCCGAAATGACGCAAGTAAACAACCCTTAATCGCTGTCGCGTCACTACTCCCGCGCTGCCGCAGTCACGCCTGCCCCGGAGATCTCTCCTTCCTCACGCAGGCTGTCTGTCCACACGGCCCGCCAAAAGCCGGCGCACATCAGCCGCATCCCTCCGGTTGCAGTCACCTCACACCCCGCACCACGTTCCCGGACAGTCAACCGGCGGGCACCACGCTCGAACCGACTCTACGGTTCGTTCCCGCGTGGCTGGGCTGTCGGTGCGGCCAGCGTTTTGATCGCATCACGTGGAACCTCAAAGTCCACCGTGGCTCCATCCTCCTTTGCGAAGTCCTTCTCGGTCTTCCACCGCTGAAACAGCATCGGTACCGGAGGCGCTTCGGCCACGGCCACTTCATCCGATCCGTCCACGTCCGGCTTCCGCTCCATCCCCGTGATGCGGACGATGTGAGGTCCACCGACAACCCCCCGCCCCCCGATTGCCGATGTGTCGTAGCGACCGTCGACGATGTCCGCATAGCCCGGCCCGCCGGAGTTCTGCTTGGTCGTGTCAGGCTCGAATTCGATTCGACCGTACGGGACCGGCTCTCCGTTGAACTTCACAGTCCCCTGGACGTTGTACAGTTCCGGACCGCTCCCGCCGCCACATCCGGCAATCGAAACGACGCTCAGCATCGCGAGAACACACGCAACTCGGGACATCAGCGACCTCGTGTTAGCACACCGGAAAAAGAAAAGGAGCCCCGAAACTGTCGAGGC
>CAZUXX010000158.1:2946-5590 GCA_964624215.1 uncultured Planctomycetaceae bacterium | reverse complement strand
GCAATCACCACCAGCAGCTCAATCAGCGTGAAGCCTCGGCAGCGTCTCGACATGGTGCCTCCTGAATTGAGTGAATCAGGTGAAGAGGAGTTCGGTGTGTTGAAATGTTCAGTATGGCCGATCGGGAGAATCAGCCAGTTGCTGTCAAGTGATGCAGTGGTGAGGGGGTTTTGTGTTGTTTGAGAGCGCATTGCGAACTCACAGCACGCCCAGTGAACAAGTTGTGTTTGAAAATAGGTCGCAGTGTGCCGAGATGGAGTCTGTGAGCTTACCGGCGTTAAGAACCGATGTAAACCGATCACCCCACCGCCGGTGGGTCACGGTTTTGCCTCCGCAGCTGAGAGTGAACCGAACTCCAGCGGGGCGTCTCCTTCGGGCCGACGGCGTACGTGCACTCCGGCCCGGACTGACTGGAGGCCGTCCAACGCATCCCCGACAGTTCCACACTCTCCGGCCCACCCGAGGCGGCGCAGAAGTCACAAGTCAAGTGTGCCGTGTCAGTTGTGTCGCAGAGTCCGCGCTTGCCGGAGGGCCCGCTTGCACAGGTTCCGGGGCACAAAATCGCACCTGCCCCCAATCCGGCTGCGTCGCTGCCGCAAGCGACAAATCCCATTTGCTGCAAGCGAGGTGCGCAGAATTCCCGCCTGCCGGCGCAGTCATCACAAAAAACAGGAAAATTCACCTCCCATCAGTTTTCACGGTTGGCGAATTGACTCCAGGTGCGAATGATTAGGATGCTAAATGTCGGGCCTTGGGTCAGCCTGCACGCCTCCCACACGTTCCCTGTGTGGACCCCGGCCGTCTCTGACGCTTCAAGTTTCACGATGAATATCAACTCACACTGTGCGCGGAGCCGGGCGGCTCTCGTGCTGACATCGATGCTGTTGTTTGCCGGCTTCCTCGCCGGATGCGGCGACGCCCCCGACCCGTTCGAAAGAATCCCGGTCAAGGGGACCGTCACGCTCGACGGGGAACCGATCGAATTCGGAACCATCCAGTTCACCGGGGAACGTAACGAACAAACGAAAGAAACCGCGTTTGTCGTCGCTCCCGTCCGCGACGGAACCTTCTCGGTGGACGATGGCGGAACCACCGCCGGAACCAACGAGGTGTTCGTCATCATTCACGCCGGAGAACCCCGGGATGACGCCGAAGTCGGGGTCATCGGTACCTGGACTGGTACCCTCACCGTCGAACCCGGGAGTGAGCTTCAGATCAAACTCGATTCGTCGATGCTCAAACGTTCCTGAGTCACACGTCTTCCAAATGCAGGCCATTCTTCGCTCATTTTTCTCCTGAACATTCGAGGTTCCGATGAAACGCCGCGGATTCACGTTGATTGAGCTGTTGGTGGTGATTGCGATCATCGCCATCCTGGTGGCACTGCTGTTGCCAGCCGTCCAGCAGGTTCGCGAGGCAGCCCGCAGAAGCCAGTGCCAGGACCATCTGCACAACCTGGTCATCGGCCTGCACAGCTACGAAGGGGTCCACAAGGGGCTTCCGCCCGCTGCCATCGCCGACCATCACGGCGGCGCTGCCAATCAGGCTCACTACGGGGCTTCCACCAACAAGCCCGGCTGGTCTTGGGGAGCCATGACCCTCAAGTTCATCGAGCAGGGGCCCCTCTACGACACCCTGCAGGTCTCCGGACGTCGCGCAGCCCTCGCAGTCGATGACTGGGCGAACACCCAGCACGCCTTCCAGAACCCGATCGCCGTGTTCCGCTGTCCCTCAGACACTGGCCCGGATATCAACACCGATGGCCGTCGTGTGTCCGGTGACAACGACTCCACGCTCCGCGGGACCACGATGAGCAACTACATTGCCATGAACCGCGGCCATCGACCCGGGACCGGCGACCAGGGTGACGAAGTCATCATTCAGCGGGCACTCAACGAGCCGGCCGCCGGCTGTTTCATGCTCGATCAGTCCTGCAAGTTCTCGATGATCACCGACGGAACCAGTAACACGATCTTCCTCGGCGAGCGTGTCTACACCTACAACGCCGGCGGCGGAACGATCGTCACGCCCCGCGCCGGAAACGCTCTCGTCTCCGGAGGATATGGTGGCGATCTCTACGACGGCCGCGGTGAAGGAATCGGTCTCACCGATGTCGCCGGAGCATTCGGCCTCGTGCCGGTGAACCAGCGACGGCCGTACTCCGCCTCGCCGAACATCAACGACGAAGCCCGGACCGGTTTCTCCTCCCATCACCCCGGTGGCGCTCAGTTCGCCATGGGCGATGGCAAGGTCACCTTCCTCAGTGAGAACCTCGACGGCACCGTCGCGTCGGCACTCGCCCGCAAGGCCGACGGGATCCCCGTCACCGGTCCGTAATCACGAACTCACGTTCACCGGATCTGCACGAGCGGCGGGGACATGTTCCCGCCGCTCGTTGTGTTTGCGCTCACCCGTCCAACGACCCGCGACTGCCGCCAGTGGCACTGGTCTCCGCGTCGGGCCGCTGGCAACGACAGCGCCTCGTGGACCGAAGCCGCAGAAGCGCTGACCGAAGCCGCAGAAGCGCATGCGGGCAACCAAACCGCCCCGTCCACCGGCCTTTCAGGCACCAGGACGTTCTGCCCCGAAGGCCGCAGCCATCACCGCGGCTGAAACCGGTCACCTGGTGTTCAGTACGCTGCAT
>CAZUXX010000158.1:0-2936 GCA_964624215.1 uncultured Planctomycetaceae bacterium | reverse complement strand
GCGCAATCGCACCGCCGGTGATCCTGGGCCTCCCCGCCTCAGCGTCCCTGGAAGGCGGCTACGACCGGCACGAACGGAACTACTTCAGGTCCGCTTCCGGATCGTTCTTGTCCAGCTTCTGATCCGCGAACATTTCCTTCCGCGTATCGAGCTGTGCCAGCCGCAGGCGGCCGTCGATCATCGGCACGCTCACCCAGTTGTCACCGATCAGCGGGCGGGCATACTTGACGAATTCGTCGGTCACATCCGTCCCGCAGGCGCTGATCCACTCGCTCGGGAACTTGCGATCCTTCTCTGCCACCTCGCTCAGCGGAGCCTTGTCGTACTTCACCTGGTAGTTGTCCCAGTCGGTCCGCAGGATCGTCGACATGTAACCGTGTTCGCCGGCGGCGGCCAGCAGGGCCGCCTTCTGGCCGACGTAGTACGACTCTTCCAGATCGACCGTCGAGGCGTACACCATGTCGTTCCGCTGATGCGTTCCCGGCACGTTGCACCGTGCAGCGCCCTTCACCGGGAGCTTCTGCTCGTTCAGAGCATTCGTCAGCATCTGGGCGACAGTGATCTTGCTCGACGAGAGCATCGCGTGGCCGAACGAATCCCGGACGATGAATTCCTCCGGAATCTTCAGCCCCTCAATCTCCAGGCCTTCGCTCACGACGACGATCGCGCGGCCGTGCTCCTTGATTGACTTGTTGATGTTCTCCGTGATCTGTTCGAGCGTCACCTTCCGTTCCGCCAGATAGATCTGCAAAGGCATCTCGCGCTTCGGATCAGCCAGACGTGCCGCGGCCGGGATGTACCCGATCTTCCGCCCCATCGCCTGCAGCACGAGCACCGGATCAGCCGGAGACGACCCCCGGTTCTCCTCGTTCGCCTGCTGGATGTAGTGCGTCCAGTACCGCGCGGTCGAGCCGTACCCGGGCGTGTGGTCGACAAGCTTGAATTCGCTGTCACCCACGTCGTTATCGATCGTTTTCGGGCCACCCAGTCCGCACACGTCGAGACCCCGCTCACGGGCGAGATTCGCGACGGTGTAAGCGGTGTGCATCGAGTCGTTCCCGCCGACATAGCAGAAGTACCCGATGTTGTGCGCCTTGAAGACCTCGATAATCCGGTCGAAGTCCTTCGTCTGATCCGGCTTCAGTTTGTAGCGGCATGTGCCGAACGAGCCTGCCGCCGGCGTCGTCCGCAGCAACGCGATCTCTTCCGGTGACTGCTTCGTGAGATCGAGAAGTTCCTCCTTCAGAATCCCCTCGATACCGTGCCAGCCGGCGTACACGGTGCCGATCTCGTCCATCTGGCGCGCCGTCTCGACGATGCCGCGGACCGTGTTGTTGATGACTGCAGAGGGGCCGCCCGACTGGGCGACGATCATGTTCTTGGGCATGGGTGAGAAAACAGGGCGAGGGTCCGGGGACCAGGGTTGGGGAATACCGGTGCGTCGTGGAGCGCCGCACGCAGCCGCGACGCATCTCCCTCATCAGTGCAAACGACTTCCGATCTTGCTGATCGCACCAGCAGCGGAGCAGGGCAGTGTGAGGGGACTTGCGCGAGGTCGGCGCCACGCCAGCCGGTCAGTTCGCGTGCGGCCCGCACCTGCAGCACGCTCGTGCGCCGCGGATGATACCCGCCGCCGCGAGTGAATTCAAAAGCGGGCGGACTGTCTGCTCTTTCCTGAAAACCTTCGCAGCAGCTCACCCCCCCGCATTCGACGGTAGCGACGTCCAACCAAAGCACAGCCGCCTGCAGCATGGGGTCACCGCCGCGCCAGTCGATCAGCAAACTCAACTCGACCAATGCATCCGCCGGACCTGAAGCGCCGGTCGCTTCCTCCGGTTCTTCTCCCATTGGCGATCGATGGTGCGTGAGATCCTGGTGATAACCCGAGTCAAGGTCATGAGTTACATGCGGACGGGTCTCGATCCGGATTCTCCGGAGGAATCGATTTTCCTTCCCCACAGGCAGGCTCCATCAGATCCTCCGGCAGCAGATCCATCAGCAGACCGTCGTGATAGACGCCATCGCGGCCGCGCTCATAGCGCCGCATCACCCCCACCCGCCGGAACCCGACTCGCTCGTACGCCCGAATGGCCCGCAGGTTGTCCGCAGCCGGATCAATCGTGATCCGGTGGTGCCCCCGCTCCTCGAACAGGAACCGGCACACCCGCCAGATCGCCTCCGCGCCATAACCCTGTCCCTGGCTGCCGCTGCTGAGAAACAGATCAATCCCCGACTGACGGTAATCGCGATGCAACTGCTCCGCCGCAGCAATCCAGCCAATGATCTCGCCATCCCGCTCGATCACAAACGTCGTCACGCACTCGCCCGAAACCGGATCACCCGCCAGCAGTTCGCCGCGGTCGAACTCATCATCCGGCTCGCTCCACCATCGCGCCACCTCAGGCTTGCGGAGAATCTCCAGCAGCGGCCCGAGATCCGCCTCCTGCACAGACCGGAGCGTCAAATGGCGCGTCGTGAGCAACGGCATGAGTGAACCTGCAGTGTGTGCGACATGGCGCGAACCGCCGTTGGTATCGCTGGGCGGAAGCGATCTCTGCACACTCACGCGAATGAGCATCTTCTACCGGGTCCCGACTTCGGTTGTCCACGATTCAATCCGGAGAAGCCCGCATCCTCACTTCCCAGTCCCTCGACGCAGTGCAGCCCCTTGGCCGCCTGCTCCTCCACACGTCTCCACAATCGACTCTTTCCGCGACCTGTCCCGACTCGCTGTCCTTAACCCACGCGTCACGTTCCCGGTCCGGGACGGATGCCCGGTGATGCGCGATGCTTGAAGGCCCGTTCGAAACGGCCACAATCGATCCTCACGCGCGGGGCCGTGACCTCCCGCGCGTGGAGCACGGCCGTTCACCGCTGAAGGCTTTCCATGTCCCAAGGCCCGCCAGTATCTCGAAATCCTGCAGGGAGGCGATTGC
>CAZUXX010000157.1:0-7533 GCA_964624215.1 uncultured Planctomycetaceae bacterium | reverse complement strand
ATCGAATCAACTCCCGGCCAGACAGTGGCGACGGTTCTCTGGCCTCAGTCCCAAATCACTTGATCCCGCTCCCGACGGGATGTCCGTCACGCTCGCGGGCATCCATGAGCGACCCGGGACTGGTGGGCCTTCCATCGCCGCCACCAGAATCCGCATCACGATCAGGCGAGGCAGGTCTCAATCGAAGCTCCTCCCGCCCCCGTCGCCCGGCAATCCCTGCTCGGCAAACGTGACGCATCGCGGCGGACGGTCTTGTCCGGCCTCGCCGCCGGCAGTTTGACGTCGCGGACGTCCCGACGAATATTCTCGATAGCAGCGCACCTCCCGGCCCCGAAACACCCGGTCGATGGTCAACCTGACCGAAGAACAGTCCCGTTGCCTCATCACCGGCACCGACCCTGCCGCGGCAATCGACATTGCGTCCGCACTCCCCTTTCACGACGTGCAGACCGCTGCCGCCCGGTTCTCCCGTCTCTGCAACCAGCCGGAACAGCATGAGCTTGTCCTGCAGTTCCTCCCGGGGTTGATCGACGCACTCGAACAGGCCCCCAGCCCCGATGCTGCCCTGCTCAATTTCGAACGACTTGTCCAGGCCGTCCCGGACCGCAACGAGCTCTTTCGTCGACTCGGTAACCATCCCCGCTCTCTCGAAATCCTCTTCCGGATTTTCGTCGGCAGTCAGTTCCTCACCGACATCCTCATCCGTCGCCCCGAATGGCTCGCACGCCTCAGCGACCACCGTCGGCTGGCAGAGTTCAAGAGCCGGCAGCAGTTCATCGAAGACGCCAACGCTGCCATCGACGAGGTTCGGGCGACCGGCAAACCTCTCAGCCTGCGAATCGATGCCGTCCGCCGTGTCCAGAAATGGGAACTGATGCGCATCGCCACCTGCGACTCGCTGCACCTGATGGACCTCAAAACGGTCACCCTGCAGTTGTCGCTCCTCGCCGATGCCGTCGTTCAGTCGCTCCTCGACGAAATCGCCCGCGATCTCCGGCTCGACGCATCCGGATTCGTCGTCATCGCCTTCGGCAAACTTGGTGGAGAGGAACTCAACTACAGCTCCGATATCGACCTGGTCTTCCTCTGTGAGGACGAGGCCCAGCGCTACTGGAAGCTCGCCCAGAGACTCGTCCAGGCGCTCAACGAAACAGCCCAGGAAGGATTCCTCTACCGCGTCGACATGCGGCTGCGACCCTGGGGCCGCTCCGGTCCCCTCGCCGTCGATCGCGAAAGTTGGCTCACCTACCTCCACCGGCACGCCGAACTCTGGGAAAAACAGGCCCTGCTCAAGGCCCGCCCCATTGCCGGAAACATCCCCGCCGGGGAACGCATGCTCGCCCAGGCAGAACCGCTTCTGTTCGACACCGACCCCGAAGCCGTTCGCCGCAATGTCGTCGCCATGAAGCAGCGGATCGAGAGCGAGAACGTCCTCTCCCACGACGACGACGTCAAAGCCGGTCCCGGTGGCATCCGCGATGTCGAGTTCCTCACCCAGTACCTCCAGCTCGTCTACTCCAGTGAATCCCCCGCACTCCGCAGCCGCAATACTCTCGACAGCCTCATCCGACTGGCCGACCACGAACTGATTCTGCCCGGAGAATACCGCCACCTCAGCAGCGGATACGTCTTCCAGCGCACAGTCGAGCACTCGCTGCAGCTCATGCACAACAAGCAGCAGCACGTCCTTCCCCGCGACGAGCGCGAACTCCGCTACCTCAGCCGCAGACTCGACTTCCCCGGTCCCGAGCAGTTCCTCGAACACTATCGCGCGCATCGCGCCTACGTCCGCGACCTCTTCGTGCGAAGACTCGTCGACCCCGACCGCCCCCCTCGCGACGTCAGAACCGTCCCCCTCGCCGAACACTTCGGAGAAGCAGCCCGCGAGTACTCCGACCTCTTCGGCGACGCCGACATCGAGAGACATCAGACTCTCCTGGCAGCCCTCCGCAACGACCGAGTCGTCGTCACCGACTGGACACAGCTCCCCGCCGGGGCCTGGCAGCTCACCGTCGCCGGCTACGATCGCCTCGGCGACCTCTCCCTGATGGCCGGCCTCCTGTTCATCAGCGGCTGCGATATCGAGTCCGGCTTCGTCTTCACCGGAGCGCAGGCCTGCGGCACTCACGACACCGACCAGCCCCCCGCCCCTAAGTTCCTCAACGTCTTCCTCGTCCGCTCCTCCTCCGAACTCACACAGCAGATTCGCGACCAGTATGACCGCGACCTCGAAGAGCTGATGCAGCTCGCCTCAGAAGGACAGTCCCACCGCGCTCAGGGGCTCCTCGCCAGACGCGTCGGCACCGCAATTCGCTCCTTGCAGGCACGTGCCGAGCGACTGCTCCCTGTCGAAATTGCCATCGATAACGACGTTTCCCCCACCGAGACCGTCCTCCACATCCACGGAGAAGACACCCCCGGTTTCCTCTACGAACTGACGAACGCCCTCGCGCTCAGTGGCATCTCCATTCGCAACGTCCGCATCCGTTCCGAACGGGGCATCGTTCTCGACACCCTCTACGTGACGTCCGCCGACGGAGAAAAGATCACCGACCGCCACCAGTTGATCCGCCTCCGTGCCGCCATCGTCCTCACCAAACAGTTCACACACCTCCTGCCGAACTCGCCCAACCCCGAGTCGGCGATGCTCCACTTCCGGGATCTCCTGCAGGGCTTCTTCGCCCAGTCCGGCTGGATCGAACAACTCAGCACCCTCCAGGCACCCGACGTTCTCACCGCTCTGGCACGCCTCCTCGGCGGGAGCGACTTCCTCTGGCAGGACTTCCTTCGCCTGCAGCACAGTAGCCTGTTCCCCCTCATCACCAACCGCGAACGGCTCAAGTCCCCCAAGTCACCTCAGCAGCTGAGCGACGAACTCGACAACGAACTTCAGGCAGTCGCCGGGGATCTGTCCCGACAGCAGCACGTGCTCAACGACTTCAAGGACCGCGAGATGTTTCGCGTGGACATGCGGCACATCCTCGACCTCCAGCAGAAATTCGGGATGTTTTCCCGCGAACTGACCGACGTCGCCGAAGTCGTCATCCAGGCCGCCGTCCAGCTCGCACAGCAGCATCTGCGTCCGCGGCATGGCTGGCCTCTCACGGCCTCCGGCAGCCCCGTTCAACTGGCAGTCTGCGGACTCGGCAAGTTCGGAGGCCGCGAACTCGGGTTCGCCTCCGATATCGAACTGATGTTCCTCTACTCCGAAGAAGGACGCAGCGACGGACCCCAACCCCTCGACGCCGCTGACTTCTTCTCCCGTCTGATTGATCTGGTCCGCAAATCGATCCGTGCACGCCGGCAGGGAATCTTCGAACTCGACCTCCGCCTCCGTCCCTACGGTCGCGCCGGCAAGCCCGCCGTCTCTCTCCGGCAGTTTCGAGAATACTTCGGACCCGACGGGGCCGCCTGGCCTTACGAGCGGCAGGCACTCGTCAAACTGCGACCGATCGCCGGAAACGACGACTTCGGTAACTCGGTCGTGACTGCACGGGACGAACTGATCTATCGCAACGAACGCTTCAACGTGGCCGCAATGCGCGCCATGCGACAGCGGCAAATCACCGAGCAGGTCCCCGCCGGAACCTTCAATGCCAAACTCTCCGACGGCGGGCTCGTCGACTGCGAATACTTCGTACAGGCCCTGCAGATGACCTTCGGACATCTCTCGCCAGCACTCCGCGAACCCAACACCCGCGGTGCCCTCCGGGCTCTGGAAGAGGCCGGACTGATCCCGGATCGCCGGCCGCTCCGCGACGCCTATCGCTTCCTCCGAAGAGTCATCGACGCACTCCGGATGGTCCGCGGAAACGCTCGCGATCTCACCGTCCCCGCACCCGACTCCGAAGAATTCCTCTTCCTCGCCCGCCGCCTCAATATCGGCTCCGCCGCCAGACTCAGCGAACAGTTCGAGCGGCACACACGCACCGTCCGACAGGAGATGCGGCGTCTCGACGAGTACCTCGACCAGTCTCCCGCCATCACGAACCCTCCGATAGGACCCTCGCCACAACTCGAGTAAGATCCGTCCCGGCGCCCGCATCGACTCGCGTCCCGCAGTCGCCTCGGGACAATCGGCTCTCCGCTCAGCCCTCCTCCGCGATCAGCCGGGACCGCCGCCGGCAGCCGGCAGAAGACCGCGACACTCTAAGGGGCCGATGCGAAGCCACCAACAGCCTGCACACAACCTGAACACCCATGAATGACGCTATTCGCAAGGCCCAGGTCCTCGTCGAAGCCCTGGGCTGGATCCAGCAGTTCCGCGACCGCTATGTCGTCATCAAACTCGGCGGAAGCGCACTCGAGAGTGCCGAGGCCGTCCGCCGCTGCCTCGGAGACGTCGTCTTCATGGAGGCCGTCGGCATGCGGCCCATCCTCGTGCACGGCGGTGGTAAGGCCATCTCTCAGGCGATGGCCCGCGAAGGCATCCAGCCCCGCTTCGTCCAGGGACGCCGCTACACCGACGAAGCCACGATGGAGATCGTCGCTCGCGTCCTCGCCGAAGAAATCTGCGAGGCGCTCGTCGACGAGATCCGTCAGCAGAAAGGCCGCGCCGTCGGCATGCACTTCAACTCGATGAACGTCCTCATCGGAGAACCACTCTCACTGCACGGTGAAGCCGGAGACGCAATCGACCTCGGCCGCGTCGGATCCGTCGTCGACATCGAACGCGAATCGCTCCTCGCCACCTGCAGGGCCGGCACCATCCCCGTGCTCCCCTCCGTGGCACTCGACCGTGACGGACAAAAACTCAACGTCAACGCCGATACCGCCGCCGCCGCCGTCGCCCGCATGCTCCGAGCCGAAAAACTCGTCTTCCTCAGCGACGTGCCCGGGATCTTCCGCGATCGCAGCGACCCCTCCACCCTCATCTCGCATCTCAACGCCGCCCAGTGTCGCGAGCTCATTGCCGATGGCACGATCGACGCCGGAATGGTCCCCAAGGTCGAAGCGGCACTCGATGCTCTCGACGCCGGCGTTCGCAAAATTCACATCATCGACGCCAACCTCCCCCACTCCCTGCTGCTCGAAATCTACCAGGATCGCGGCGTCGGCACCGAAATCGTCGCCAGCTCTCCCTGACCGTCACGTCCCCCGAAAGCGGAAGACATCCGGTTCGATCACCCCCCAAAGCCCACCCGGCGGCAAGCCCTCAGTACCGCTGCTTCAGCGAATCCCGGATCGCACGACCGGCCTCCCGCTTCTTGATCGCCTGACGCTTGTCGTGTTGCTTCCGCCCCCGCCCCAGCGCAATCCGCACTTTCACCAGCCCCCGCCGGAAAAACACCTCCAGCGGCACGATCGTGTAACCCTGCTGCACAAGGGCCTGCCGAAGTTTCTCAAGCTCTCGACGCTTCAACAGCAGCTTCCGCTTTCGCCGCGGCTCGTGATTCATCACGTTCGCCTGCGGATAGATCGCGATATCTGCGTTCAACAGCCACAACTCACCATTCTCGATCTTCGCATACGCCTCCTCGATCGAAATCTGGTTGTTGCGAATGCTTTTGACTTCGCTCCCCGTCAGCACGATCCCGCAGTCAACTTCATCCGAAATCTCGTACTCGTGCCGCGCACGCCGGTTGCGACACACAGTCCGTGACTGCGGGTCGCCCGTCGCATTCGTTGATGACTTCTTCTTACCCACGAATCTCGCTTTAATTCGCCAACTGTCCCCGTTACAGCGTTTCACCATCAGGGAGGCTGTCACCTCCCGCTCTCCGGAAAGCGCTGTAAGTCAATGCAGGGGAATGGGTTGGGGGGTTGTGTGTCGCGGCGCTCGGGTCCGGCTCGCTCCGGAATGGCCTCTTCCACTTTACGACCGACTCCCCCACGCGCACAATGATTCCAGAAAGACGGCCCGGGGATCCCACTGGCATCCCGGGCATCCCGGTGGAGCAGACATGCGACGTCCGCTCCGGTTGATTGTCAGTCCCCTGCGAGTGTGAACGTTCGTCGGGACCATCAGTACTCCGTTCGCTGCAACCATGCCAATCTAGGACGACAGACTGGCCCGCTGGCTCCCCTGTGTCTGAGCCCGCTCCTCTTTCCGTACCGCAGCGCTATTCTCCAAGGATCCCATCTTGTCGACGAGCCGTCAGGCACGATTGGACGCTTTCCGTGCGGACCTCCCGCTCATCGCTCCATCGATGCTCAAATGTGATTTCGGAAACCTCCACCGCGAAGTCGAGCTGCTCGAAGCCGCCGGCGCAAGACTCCTGCACTGGGATGTCATGGATGGGCACTTCGTCCCCAACCTCTCCTACGGAGCCATGGTCATCCAGAAAGTCCGCCACCACACCGGGCTCCTCTTCGATGCCCACCTGATGATCTCACACCCCGAAAAATATCTCAGTGAATACGTCAACGCGGGATGCGACCTGATCACCATCCACGCCGAAGTGGAAGGCGATGTCCCCGCCACCCTCAACGAAATCAGAAACGCGGGCGTCCTCGCCGGCCTCGCCCTCAACCCCAACACACCCCTGTCTGCGATCGAACCCTCTCTCGACCTGTGTGACTCCGTCCTGGTCATGAGCGTCGAACCCGGGTTCGGAGGCCAGGCATTTAAACCCGAGGTCCTCGACAAGGTCCGCCAGCTGCGGGCCGCACGACCCGACATCATCCTGTCCATCGACGGAGGAATCGCTGCCGACACCATCGGCGAGGCCGCCCGGGCCGGCACCGATCTCTTCGTCGTCGGCAGCGCAATCTTCGAAACCCCTGACTATGCAGAGGCAACGGCCAACCTGCGTCAGCAGGCACTCCAGAACCGTTCGCCCGGGAGCAAGTCATAACCATGTCTACTGCCATCCTTGTCCGCCCTGGTGAGACCGACTTCGATCGGGACGACCGCATTCAGGGCGCTCTCGATCTCCCCCTCAACGCGACTGGCTGGCGCCAGGTCAACGACATCATCCGGCAACTCGCCCACACCGATCCGGTGGCGGTCCTCAGCTCCGCCTCCGAACCTTCCCGCTCCACCGCCGAGATGATCGCCGACGCCCTCGATGTTCCCCTCAAGGAACTCGAAGGACTCGAAAACATGGATCAAGGCCTCTGGCAGGGAATGCTCCGCGAGGACCTCAGGCGAAAACACCCGCGGGTCTATAAACAGTGGCAGGAAGCCCCCGAATCGGTCTGCCCCCCCGCTGGTGAGTCGCACGAAACCGCCGTGGCTCGCGTCGAGAAATCCCTCCGCAAACCACTCAAAAAGGGGGGAACCATCATCATCGTCGCCTCGGAACCCTTGGCGTCTGTCGTTCGGGGGGTCATCCTGCGATCATTCCCCGCACACGACGAACCCCTGGTCGCCGGCCGCCCGGGCACCGTCGAAATCTTCACCAACGAACCCCGCGTTCTCGAAACCAGGCTCTGATTCGCCACACTCCCCCTTTACTGCCATAATCCTACACTCCACCAGCAACCCTGATGAGCAGCGTCCAAGAGATCCAGGAGCAGGCAGGCGTGTCAGAGCCTCCACGCAAGAAACGGGGAGTTCCCGAAGGCCTCTGGGTGCGCTGTGATGACTGC
>CAZUXX010000156.1:0-7576 GCA_964624215.1 uncultured Planctomycetaceae bacterium | reverse complement strand
CACACGCTTGCTGAGTACAGCCGGGAGTATTGTCCCGCGGATAGAAATACAGCACGACGTTCTTCTTGCCGCGAAACTGGCTCAGACGCACCTTCCCGCCGGGAACTGCCGGAAGCGTGAAAGCCGGGGCCTTCTTCCCCACCTGCGGAAGCGAGTTTTCTGCCATCCGTTCCTGTACTCCGATACCGGGACTGAACCACCGCGACGATCATAAACCAGTCCATCAGCACATCCAACGACGCCCCGCCCCTCCGCTGGCAAGTCGCTCATCGCGCGGCCTCGGTTCTCATCGCTCCCGCCCGATGGTACACATCAATGAACAGAAACATGTTCATCAAAACAGAAAGCATCACGGCCGCAACCCCTGCTGCCGCACATGCCCGAAGTGGCACAGACGCCGCACCACTCTTCGGGACAACACAGAGCGAAACAATGACCCGGCCACGGCTCCTGCACACCCTGGCGGCACTCGTCCTTCTGGTCGTCCCGGTCGCGACGTCCCGCGCGCACGAAACCCGCCCGAACGTCCTCTTCCTGTTCGCCGACGACTGGGGGCGCTACGCCTCCGCCTACGCTGCTCTCGAGCCCGGCGGCATCAGCGATGTGGTCAAGACACCCAACTTCGACCGCATCGCTCGCGAAGGTGTCCTGTTCACCAACGCCTTCGTCAACGCCCCGTCATGCACACCCTGCCGAAGCTCACTCCTCTCCGGCCAGCACTTCTGGCGCACCGGACGCGGGGCCATTCTCCAGGGTGCCCGCTGGGATCCCTCGATCCCCAGTTGGCCATTGCAACTCGAACAGCAGGGCTATCACCTCGGACAGACCTGGAAGGTCTGGAGCCCCGGAACACCCGCCGACGCACCGATCGGCGGCAAACGCACGGCCTGGGAATCGCACGGCTCGAAGTTCAATAACTTCTCGCAGTTCGTCAGCCGGCACGACGGGAAGGAGTCTGCCAGACAGATCCTCTTCGACGAGGTCCGCGCGAACTTCCGCTCCTTCCTCGACCATCGAGACTCCGCAAAACCCTTCTGCTACTGGTTCGGACCGACCAACTGTCACCGGAAATGGGTCCAGGGATCCGGCAAGGCGCTCTGGGGGATCGACCCCGACCACCTCGACGGCAAGCTGCCACGCTTTCTCCCCGATGTCCCGATCGTCCGCGAAGATATCGCCGACTACCTCGGCGAGGTGCAGGCCTTCGATGCCGCCATCGGTGTCCTGCTCGACGAACTCGAACAGACTGGAGAACTCGAAAACACACTCATCATTGTCAGCGGCGACCACGGCATGCCCGGCATGCCCCGGGGCAAGTGCAACCTGTACGACTTCGGCACCGCGGTCCCGCTGGCCATTCGCTGGGGAAACAAAGTCCCGCCCGGACGAGTCCTGTCCGACTTCGTCTCGCTCCCCGACCTTGCCCCACGATCCTCGAAGCCGCCGGGATTCAGCCCGGTGAACAGATGACCGGACGTTCCCTCCTGCCGATCCTCCTCACCTCACAGCAGGGACTCGTCGATCCGGCGCGAGACCACGTCATCACCGGTCGCGAGCGGCATGTCGCCTCCGTCCGGCAGGGGAACCTTCCCTATCCACAACGGGCGATCCGCACCAGCCGCTTCCTCCTCATCCGCAACTTCGATCCCGGGCGCTGGCCCATGGGAGAAGCTCCCGGGTATGGACGACCCACTGCTCCGATGCCCCCCTTCGAAACGCTGAGGGAGACCACCACCGCCGCCTTCGGAGACCTCGACGCCAGCCCCACCAAAGCCTGGCTGATCACCCACCGCGACGATCCGGGCATGCAGACCTTCTTTGACTATGCCTTCGCACGTCGCCCCGAGTTCGAGCTGTACGACCTCGACAGCGATCCCGACTGCCTGACCAATCTCGCCGACGATCCACGCTACGCCGAAACCAGGCAGTCTCTCACCAGCCGTCTGATGGAAGAGCTTCGCGCCACAGGCGATCCACGCGCGACCGGGGACGATATGTTCGACAGGCCCCCCTTGACCGATCCCGTCCAGCGGCGGTAGCCGGGAAGGGCAGGGCCCCAGTCGCATCGGGCCGAAGCGAGTCAGTCCACCGAAACCCCGCACAGTTCTTCCGAAGCCGCTTCGACTTCAGCACGACTGACCCGCTGCAGGCCGTCCGCAAATCCCACCAGGAGGGCCAGATCGCACAACTGGTTCAGCTTCCGCGGAATCCCCCGCGAACGGGCATGCATTGCCTCAAACCCCGGATCATCCAGCATGCTCCGGCTCGCCCCGGCAACCTGCAATCGGTGAGCGATATAGCCGGCCGTCTCGTCAGCACTGAACGGATGCAGCGCCGTCTTTACCTCCACCCGATCCGCCAGACCCGGGAACTGGCCAATTCGCGGCAACAGCTCCGGCCGGCCGCAGAGGATGATCGTCAGCCCGCCATACTGACGGCCGACGTTCAGCATCAGTTGCAGCGTCTGCAACTGCTCCCCTTCCAGATAATGCGCTTCATCCACCACCAGAACCGGACGGTGACCGGCATCGCTCAATTCACGCAGACGCTCCTCCAGCCGCGACAGCACCTGGTCGTTCCCCGCCATCCGGTCCCCGTCGCGCACATCGACCAGCAGCCGCGCCGCCAGGTACCGCAACAGTTCCGGACCCGACAGCAGGGGCACGCACACGCGGACAAACGGAGCATGCGACGCCCCCAGTTCCGCCTCCAGCACGCACGTCAGATACGTCTTCCCCAGACCATGTTCGCCAACAAGCACTCCCAGTTGCTTGCGACTCTCGAGCAGATAGCGGAGCTTCAGCAACGCTCCGTGATGTGATTTGCCCGCATAATAGAATGCCGGATCGAGGTCGTTCTCGAATGCCGCTCGTTCAAGTCGCCAGTAGGATTCATACATCGCAGGATCGCCGTCGTGGACAGGGCCGAAACGGCCGGACAAATACCGGACAAACGCACTCAATGCGTGACCGGAAGCGGCTCGATATCCCCCCGAAACGAAACCGGAGACCGCTGTGCACCGGAATCTGGAACTGCTTCCATATACGCCGTCTGCAGCACCGGAGCTTCCATCGCACCATTACTCTCGTACGACGCCCGGACCGCTCCCGCACCGCTCGTCCCTTCCGGCGGCAGCCGAACGGTACTCCGCGACAGAGGATGCGCGTCCACCGTCGTGAAGCGCCCACGCGGCGCAACCGCAACGACGGGCGCCGGTGCTTCGCTCGAATTCGTACTCGGCCGGTAGCGCAGGAGTTCAGACACAGCCGACTCCCGGACCTCCTGAACCGGAACCACGGCCGGCAACGGATCGGGCCTGCGAGCCCGACTCGTCACGACCTCCAGCTCCGGTCCGCGACAGGTCCAGACCGCGACCATGAACGTGGCCACCGCCAGGCAAATCAGACCGATCCGCGTCCTCCAGAGGCTCATTGCCCGCTTCCTGCAGCCACACCGCACACAGCGGCACTATCATCGCCCTGGCGACGACGTCCCCGGCAGCGCCAACGCCCGGCTCGCGGACATCTCACAACGCTCCCCATCCACATATCGTCGTCCGGTCACGCAGAACATGACGGTTTCTTCGGTTCTGCAGGCTCTCCCGCCACGGGAATGCGACCGAAATCTTGATGCTTCCATCCTTCTCCCCACGCAACTACCGCATATCCTGAACTGTTGGCGCAACTTCTGCGCCCATCCCCGCAAGACTGCACTGTCCCTGTTACGTCGAGTTGTTTGATGGCTCCCCAGGAACCTCCGGTCCCGTCCGATCCCAGCACGTTGACGGAGGAACCGCAGGTCCGGCTGCAAAAGTTCCTCGCCTCCTGCGGACTCGGCTCACGCCGCGCCTGCGAAGAGTTGATCACCGAAGGCCGCGTCACCATCGACGGACGTGTCGCCCGTCTCGGCCAGAGTGTCCAGCCCTACAGGCAGGAAATCGCCCTCGACGGCGAACCCCTCAAAATGGAGCGAAAAAAGTATTTCGCTCTCAACAAGCCCGCCGGTGTCGTCTGCACCAACCGCGATCCCGCCGGACGCCCCCGCATCGTCGACCTGTTCCCACCCGGAGGACCGCGGCTGTTCACCGTCGGCCGCCTCGACGAGCAAAGCACCGGGCTGCTCATCGTCACCAACGACGGTGACCTGGCACAGAAGCTCGCCCACCCCAAACATCGCATCTACCGGACCTACCACATCCACGTCGCCGGTGTCCCCGACCGCGATACGATCGACCAGCTTCGGCAGGGACTCCACTTCGCCGAAGGGCTCTTTCGGGTCCATTCCGCCAAAATCCTCCGCAAGCAGGGACAAAGCTGCGTGATCGAGGTCGTCCTCGCTCAGGGACACAATCGCGAGATCCGGCGACTCTTCGCCCGCGTCGGTCACAAGGTCCTTAAACTCACCCGCCGTGCCTTCGGACCGGTCAGGCTCGGTCGACTCGCCCGCGGCGAGTTCCGCCCGCTCACGCACGACGAACTGACCGAATTACACGCCATCCTCACGCGGAATATCGAAGAGGCCGACCGACCCGTCGGCGAACGCGGCCGCAAGGCGCAGCGCCCCGCGAAACCGGCTCCAGACAACCCCCCCCGGGCAAAACAGGCGACCCACCGACCGAACAAGCGGCGAACCCGCCCGGATGAGGACCGCACACCCCCCCGCAAGCCTCATCCCGCCGTCGGTCGCGGAAAGGCACGCTCCGCCGGCAAATCCGGCACGCAGCGGCGAACACAAAGCCGACCTCCCGGAAAAGCCAAAGCCGCAGGCGGCAAGGCCAGGGGCCGGAAACGTTGACCAAAGCCAGTCCCTGGCAGACCGTCCGACTTCATTGATCGGACCTCAGTCCCCACAATTGTCTTTCTCTTTCCCGGTCTCCATCCGACACGCAATCTACGGACATGGATCAGCAACCCGAGTGGATCGACGATCCTGAGGATGCTCCGCCGAAAGACCCGCCCACGGTCGTCACACGCCCGCGGACCACCGGCCGACCGTCCAGAACGACCGTCAGCGCCTGGGTGCTCATTCCACTGCTCGCCATCATCGTCGCTCTCCTGTACCGCTACCGCGCCGGGATCTGGAGCGACCTCCATGACCCCCACGCCACGGCCCGCGCAATCACCCCCCGCGGCAGTCTCTCCGAGCAGGAACAGACACATATCGAAATCTTCCGCCAGGCCTCCCCCTCCGTCGTCTACATCAACGGACTCGTCGGGAATATGCGCCGCGGCACTGGCACCGGATTCATCTGGAGCCGCGATGGCTACGTCGTCACCAACTACCACGTCATCGCCGGCGCCGACTTCTGGACCGTCACTCTCCCCGACGACACGAGCTACAGCGCAAGTTACGTCGGCGGCGAACCTTCGGTCGATATCGCCGTCCTCAAAATCGCTGCCGAACCCGGTGTCCTCACCCCCATCCCCATCGGCCGTTCCTCCGATCTGAAAGTCGGCCAGAACGTCTACGCCATCGGCAGTCCCTTCGGCTTCGACCTCACCCTCACCACCGGCGTTGTCAGCGGTCTTGGCCGCCAGATCAGTGCTCTCGATGGCAGTCCCATCAAGGACGTCATCCAGACCGACGCCGCCATCAACCCCGGGAATTCCGGCGGCCCACTCCTCGACAGCGCTGGCCGCGCGATTGGTGTCAATTCGGCCATCTTCAGCCCCTCGGGCGCCAACGCCGGCGTCGGATTTGCCCTCCCCATGGACACCGTCAACCAGATCGTCCCCCAGCTGATCCGCAGTGGCCAGGTGCAAAAGCCCGCCCTCGGAATCTTCCTCGTCCCTGACGACGAATACCTCCAGATGCTCAGACGCTTCGACGGATTGCCCGAGGCCGGTGTGATGGTGCGGCAGGTCCTCCCCGGCAGCGCCGCCGAACGGGCGTCCCTCCGCGGACTCGAAACCGACAGAGCCGGTCGCCCCTCCTTCGGCGACGTCATCATCGCCATCAACAGCGAACCGGTCCGCAACTCGGCAGACCTCTTCGCGATCGTCGGCAAGCACAATGTCGGAGACGAACTCCAGCTCACCGTCGTTCGCAACGGAGAAGAAGTCCAGCTCACAGCCCGCCTGCAGGAACGTCCCGGCTGGTCCCGATAGTCAACTCTGAATCCTTCAAGCGACCAGGTCATGCCTCAGACTCGTCCCGTCGTCATCGCCCACCGCGGAGCATCTGCCTACCTCCCCGAGCACACCGCCGAAGCCAAGGTTTACGCGCACGCCTGCGGTGCCGATTTCATCGAGCAGGATGTCGTCCTTTCCAAAGACGGCATCCCCGTCGTCCTCCACGACACCTCGCTCAACTCCATCAGCAACGTCGCCCAGGTCTTCCCGGACCGTGCACGCAGCGACGGTCGACACTACGCCATCGACTTCACGCTCGAAGAACTCCAGCTGATTCGCGGCCTCAACCACAGCACCGGACGAAACGCCGGCATTTACCCCGAGATCAAGGCCCCGGCATGGCATCGCCGCAACGGCCGCGATCCGCTCCCGGTCATCCTTCAGACTCTCGCCGACGCCGGCTACGAAGGCCCCGACGCCAACTGCTGGGTGCAATGCTTCGAAGCAGACCAGCTGCAGCGGGCCCGACGCGAATTCGGCTCCAGGCTCCCCATGACCCAGCTCATTGGCGACGGCCGCAGGGGAGACCCCGTCAACGACTACGACTACATGCGGACAGCCGAGGGACTCGACGACGTGGCCACCTGGGCCAACGGCATCGGCCCCAAACTCTCACACATCATTCACGGAGACTCACCCGCAACAGCGAAACCCTCCGAACTGGTCCCCCTCGCACACGAACGCGGGCTCGTCGTCCATCCCTATACCCTGCGAGATGACGGACTTCCCTCCTGGGCCGATAACTTCGACCAGGCTTGCGACCTCCTCTGTGAAACCGCGGGCGTCGACGGGCTCTTCACAGATTTTCCGGACCTGATGGTCCGCTGGCGACAGCAGTCCGCCGCGTAAGATCCCCCGCGATCGACCCCCCGGTTCACAACCGCGACCCCTCGATCCGGGTTCCCCCACCGGTTCACTGAAGCGATCCGGGGCAATTTCTGCACATCGGACGCCCGCGCGGACACCGCTCACCACCCATGTCCCCGAGATTCTCCCTGAATCAGGGATTCACACCGACCGGGGACTCCACTCGTTGAGCAGCACCCGCCAAGCGTGTACGATTCGCGCCGCTCCCCGGAAACCAACGTAAGAGAACCGTACGGACGACCCTCAGGCGGTCCCCGCCCACGGTCCACATCCCAACCGGTGCAACAGCACAGGTCGCGCCGCACTCAGATCAACGATCAGCAGCCGCACCGCCGCCCCCGAACCCGAATCACCTCGTCCAGACTCAGACAGAGTCCATCGCCACACCTTCGCAGCACCCACGCTGCCCGACCAGACAACCCTCAACGGAGTTTGACATGCCACTCGTTTCCCTGCGTCTGCTGCTCGATCACGCCGCCGCCAACGATTACGGCGTCGCCGCCTTCAACGTCAACAACATGGAGCAGATCCAGGCGATCATGGAGGCCGCCCGGGAAACCGACTCCCCCGTGATCGTC
>CAZUXX010000155.1:0-7589 GCA_964624215.1 uncultured Planctomycetaceae bacterium | reverse complement strand
TACCTGAGTCAGGTTGGCAAGGTTGTCGATCTGGAGCGGGCGGAGGTGCATCGCAACGGGTCGTGGTTCAACGCGATGTCGTTCGCCGATCTGCTGCGACTGTGCGGGCGGGTGACGATTGCTCAACTGCTGACGCGGGATGATTTCTCGAAGCGGATGAAGGCGGAGGTTCCGATCTTTCTGCACGAGTGTCTGTATCCCCTGATGCAGGCGTTTGACTCGGTAGTGATCGATGCCGACATCGAGCTCGGCGGAACCGAGCAGCTTTACAGCTTCATGCTGGCGCGGGATCTCCAGAAGGATCCGGCGGTGTGTGCGCAGGCAGCCGCGCTGCGGCCAACCGGGATGGGGGTGCGGCTCGTGAACGGGGCGCAGTCTCAGCAGTTGGGGGTGATGTCGCCGATTCTGGTCGGGACCGATGGTACCCGCCGCATGGGAAAGAGTCTGGGGAACTACATCGGGATCTCCGAAGAGGCGTACTCGATGATGAAGAAGTTCATGCAGTTGCCCGATGCGCTGATGCGGACTTACTTCGAGCTGTTGACGGACCTGCCTCTCGACCAGGTTGACTCGCTGCTCACCGGACACCCGAAGGAGGCGAAGATCGAGCTGGCGCGACGAGTGATCCGCGAGTACCACGACGATGCCGCGGCGAGCGAAGCGGCACAGCGGTGGGAGCGTGAAATCGGTGGGGGAGCACTGCCGGAGGATCTGGAGACCCGTGTGATTCGGGCCGAGTCGCCGGATCAGTTTGCCAACCGGGATGAGCAGGGGCGACCGCTGATCCCGGCGGTGGACCTGTTGTGCCTGTCGCGGCTGTGTCCGTCGCGGAGCGAGGCTCGCCGACTGATTCAGCAGGGGGGAGCCTATGTCGGTGACGAGCAGCGTCGTCTGAGTGACATTGGTGAACTGATACCGGTCGAGGACGGTCTGCTTGTGCGGGCGGGCAAGAAGAAGATGGCCCGCGTACGGATCGAAGCGTAACCGCGTTCTGCGTGTCCGGTCCGGCGGGTCGTTCGACCGGAGGACGACCTATAGAACGCGAGCGTGGTCACTGCGGGTGTTGAGCCGCGTGCGAGGCTGAACGTTTGCAGTTGGCAGTACGGCACCAGGTGAATGGACGCCGATGGTCATCAAGGAGCGTCTTCCGTGGCTGCGAATGCTGGTCTCCGTCAAGGGGAGCAGCCTGCCGCGCACCTATGCCCGGATTCTTCTGATTACGCTGCTGTCGGTGTTCGTGACGTTCATCCAGTTGGGGTACGACGTCGAGAACTTTTCGCTGACGCCGACTCCGTTCACGCTGATTGGTCTGGCACTGGGCATCTTCCTGGGGTTTCGCAACAACGCGGCCTACGACCGCTTCTGGGAAGGTCGCAAGCTGTGGGGACAGCTGGTGAACTCCGCGCGGTCGTTTGCGCGGCAGTCGCTGACTCTGGTGGGCCCCCCGGGTGACCATTCGGAGGAGATTGTCCGGTTTCGGAAGGATCTGGTGCGACACGTGATCGCATTCGTCCATGCTCTCCGCCACCATTTGCGGGAGAGCGATCCTTTCCCCGATTTGGAGTGATTTCTTCCGGAACACGAACTGGTCGCCCTGCGGCAACAGGCGAATGTTCCCTTTGCCATTCTGAATGACGTCGGGCGGAGGATCCGCTCGGCGTGGGATGCGGGCTGGATTTCGGAGTATCACCTGCCGGTCCTTGAAAAGACGCTGGCGATTCTCACGGATATCCAGGGGGGCTGCGAATGGATCAAGAGCACTCCCATTCCGTGGGCCTACACCGTGCTCCTGCACCGGCTGGTTGCGTTCTATTGCCTGTTTCTGCCGTTCGGGATCGTGAGTTCTGCGCGATGGCTGACTCCGGTGGTGGTTCTGTTGATCTCCCATGCCTTCTTCGGGCTGGACGAGATCGGGGACGAAATTGAGCAGCCCTTCGGGGAAGAACCCCAGGATCTCCCGCTACTCGCCATCTGTCGCATTGTGGAGATCAACCTGCTGCAGGCGATTGACGAGACCGAGATCCCGGAGGTCCTCCGGCCGGTCGACGGAATACTGAATTGAGGGGACGTGGCGCGAGGAGTGAGTCAGGGAGCGGTTGCTCACTCACCCGCCGCGGTTCTGCTGGTACACCTGCTGCAACAGCTCCTCGACTGACTTGAACTTGCCTTTGGCGGCGACGGCCTGGTCGATTCTCTCGCGGGCGTCGCCGGGGGTGTGTCCGAGTCCGATGAGGGCTTCGTAGCCTTCATGCAGGATGTCGTGGTCGGCCCGGCGTTCTGTTCCTCCGTCGTCGGAAGAAACGAGAAGGGCGAAGCGGGCCATCTTTCTCCGCAGTTTGGCGATGATTCGCTCGGCTCCTGCGGGGCCGATGCCCGGGAGTGTGCTGAGGAACCGGACGTCCTGCTCTTCAATCGCTTCGGCGACTTCGTGTACCGGACGAATCATCGCCTGGAGTGCCTTCTTCACGCCGACTCCGTCGACCTGGCAGAAGAGTTCGAAGAACTCCCGTTCGGCCTCGTGGAGGAATCCCACCATTCGTGGGGTCATGCGTCCTCCCTTCTGGATGTTTCCGTCGAGGTACTGGATCGTCCACAGGCTGACTTCCTGGTCGAGTTGCGACTGCAACTGACGGCGGACGAATTCGGGAACGAGGACCTGGTATTCGAACGCGCCGATCGAGAAGGTGGCATCGTTCGTACGCAGCCGCACGAGGCGGCCTGTCATCCGTGTGATCATGACTCTCGGGAGAAAGAGGACTGTCAACCGCGGAGCACGTGGGCTCGATTCCTGTCTCGGATCGTCGCGCGGGCGTTTGACGACACGTTGCCGGTAGCTTTTTGAAGATGCTGCCAGCGACGCTGCATATTTGCCGGACGCGTTCTGCCGATGCAGGGTACGTTCGGGGGCAACAAGCGGGAAGTGCGCGCTTCGGACTCTGAACGGCCGACAACGTGGATGACCGCAAACACCCCTCGCAGGCTGAGTCCGTCGTAGTACAATGCCGTGCCACTGTCGCCAAAGAGCGCAGAGGCGACCCTCTGCGACGGGGCCCTGGCGACGATCGATTCTCCGGAGATGCAACCTGCAGATGTATATTCAACTGATCAGCCTCCACGGATTGGTACGTGGCCATGATGTTGAGATGGGGCGGGATTCAGACACGGGTGGGCAAATCCTGTACGTTCTTGAGCTTGCGAAAACACTGGCCACGTTCGATGAGGTCGAGCAGGTTGATCTGATGACCCGTCGGATCAGGGACAAACGGGTCTCCGACGATTACAGCAGGGAAATTGAGGAACTGGCTCCGGGCTGTCGCATCGTGCGGCTGCCGTGTGGTGGCGGGCGGTACCTCCGGAAGGAGCGACTGTGGCCCCACGTCGACGAGTTCGTCGACAACATGATCGCGTTCACCCAGAAGGAAGGGCGGCATCCCTCTGTTGTGCATGGTCACTATGCCGATGCCGGCTATATCGCTCGCGAGGTGGCTTCGACGTTCGACGTCCCGTTCGTTTTTACCGGTCACTCGCTGGGCAAGCCGAAGTTCGACTATCTCGCCGGGACCGGGATGACGTGGGAAGAAGCGGTCGCGGAATACGCGATCGACCACCGGATCCAGGTCGAGCAGGATTGTCTCGCTGCGGCTGATCTTGTGATTACGAGCACATCCCACGAGCGGGATGTGCAGTATGCCGGCTACGAGCGGGACGAATCGCTACGATTTGAGATCATTCCGCCGGGAACCGATCTGCAGCGATTCTTTCCGTACTATCACTATCAGAGCTGTCCGGGGGCGATTGACGAGAGCTTCAAGCAGGCGCGCCACCGGATGGAGGAGGAACTGCGGCGGTTCTTCTTCGAGCCGAACAAGCCTCTGATTCTGGCGTTGTGCCGCCCCGACAAGCGCAAGAACATCGGTGCTCTCGTCAAAGCCTACGGCGAATCGCCTGAGTTGAGGTCGATTGCGAACCTCGCGGTCTGCGCGGGTGTTCGCGACGACATCGAACACCTGCCGGATGCGGAACGTCAGGTGCTCACCGAGCTGCTGCTGATGATGGACCGCTATGACCTGTACGGGAAAATGGCGGTACCCAAGCAGCTCAATGCGGCGACGGAAGTTCCCGAACTGTATCGGCTGGCGGCCCAGAGTCGGGGGATCTTCGTCAATCCGGCGTTCACCGAGCTGTTCGGCCTGACGCTGATCGAGTCCTCCGCCTGTGGTTTGCCGTTCGTGTCGACCGGAAACGGTGGTCCGCGAGATATTGCGGCCAACTGCGAGAGCGGTCTGACGGTCGATGTGACGAATCAGGAGGAGTTCACCAAGGCGATGATGACGCTGCTGACGGACCATTCGCAGTGGCAGCAGCGATCGGAGAACGGGGTGAACCGGGTTCCGAAGTTCTATACCTGGCAGACCCATTGCGAGCAGTACCTGGCGTGCCTGAAGGATGTGGTGGCTGCTCCGGTCCGCACGCCGTCGGTGACCGGGAAGATGGCCCCGGCGACGCGGCTGTCGTCGATCGAGACGCTGCTCATTACGGACATCGACAACACGCTTCTGGGTGACGACGAAGGCCTGCGACGACTGCTCGAATTGCTGGCTGAGCATCGCGACCGGATCGGCTTCGGTGTGGCCAGCGGCCGGGCGCTGGAACTGATCATGGAGATTCTGGACGGGACGATGGTCGACGAGATCGATGTCGTTGTCGCCGCTGTCGGGTCCGAGATTTACTACGGCCGCGAGCTGACTCCCGACCGCGGGTGGGCCAACCGGCTGCGGCACAAGTGGTATCCGGAGCGGATCCGTGCGGCGCTGGCCGAACTCCCGTTCCTGACGATGCAGCAGGAGCCGCATACCCAGCGGGAGTTCAAGATCAGCTACAACCTCGACGAGAGTGTGTCAGAAGAGGAGGCGTTGCCGCGGGTCAAGGAGGCTCTCGACCACACGCGTTCGGCATACTCGATGATCTTCTCGCACGGTCGGTTTCTGGATGTTCTGCCGCACCGGGCTTCGAAGGGGAAGGCGGTGCGTTACCTGGCAGACAAATGGAATCTGCCGATGGAACGCATTGCCACGGCGGGTGACTCCGGCAACGATCGGGACATGCTCAAGGGGCGGACAGCCGGGATTGTCGTCGGGAATCATGATCCGGAGATTGCCGATCTGCGCGACTCGGCGCAACGGATCTATTTTGCAGAAGGTCACTGTGCGTGGGGGATCATCGAAGGCCTTGAGCACTACGGGCTTCTCGAAGCCGATCGCGAACCGGTCTCTCCCTAGACAGGCAGCGCTGCCGAGCTGTTCTGACTAGCAGGCCAGCGCGTGCGTTTCGCCTGGGGTTATCCCCCTGTCGCACGCTCGACCAACCGGCGATCGAAGTAGTTGATGCTCATACCGGCGTCGATGACCAGCCCCTGCGCGTTGATGCCCGAGGAGCGGGGGCTGAGGAGAAAGGTAACAGCGTTGGCGACTTCTTCGGTCTGAACCGCTTCGCGGCGGAGTGTCGCCTGCTCGGCAAAGAGGTAGGAGTCGACGTACCCGGGAATGCCTGCGGAGGCCGAGGTTTTCAGCAGACCGGGGCAAACCGCATTGAACCGGACTCGCGAGAACTCGGAAAAGGATTTGGCGAGGAATGCAACGGAGGAATCGAGGGCTGCTTTGACGGGAGCCATGTAGCCGTAATTCTCTGCCGCCATGCGGGTTGTCGAGATGGAGATCGTGACGACGCTTCCCTCTTGCGGATCAAGGAGATCCTTCAGCGCGTTGGAGACGGCGATCAGGGAGAAGCAGGAGATATCGACGGCCTGCAGGAACGCGGAGCGGGGAGTCTCGTGAAACGGAAGCCAGCCTGCGGAGTAGTCGGCAAAAGCGATCGAGTGCACCAGTCCGGCGAGGCGACCGCGATCGGCCGCGATGGAATCCCGCAGTTGCTCGATCTCTTCGGGCCGCTCGACGTCACAGACGTAAACGGGTGCGTCCCCTGCGAGCTTTTGCAGTTGATCCCGACGGGCTTCGCTGCGGACGGCAAACAAGACGTCGGCACCGGCCTCCCGAAGCACCTGGGCGACCTTCCAGGCGACGCTTTTCCGGTTGGCGACTCCCATCACGAGGATCGGCTGGTCGTGCAGTTTGAGAAAGTCCATGGGTGAGCCGGTCGTTCCGTCCTCCGGACGGAGTCAACGTGAAGGGGGAGCGTTGTTCAGGAGATTTGCGGGGTGCCTGGCCGCGACATTGCCTGCAGCACTTGCAGGATGCCGCCGCGGGTGACACTCCGGATTCGGGGGATACACTCTAGGAGCGGGGGAGGGCAACGGAATACAGCATCGTCAGGCCTCCCATCCCGACGAGAGTGTAGCCGACCCAGTCGGGCGGATCGAACATTCGTCGGCCATCGGGGAGGGTGGAGGTCATTCGCCGGACCAGCGGGCTCGATTCTGCCCCGTCTGCGCGGAGCAGGACGCCATCAACGACGAACAGCGACGATCCCCACAGAGCGACAAACGCTCCCAGACCGAAAAACAGACAGCGGACCATGGCCGAAGCGGTCGTAGAGGAAGGGCACCGCGGTCCGTGCGCAAAGTACTCCTGTCGGAGTCGATCGGCTGGCGGTTCCCTGAGGCTTAAAGGTCAGCGGGATGCCCGGGGGCAAACTCTCCGGGATCCGGAGGATGTGTCGGTTGTGCGAGTCTTGCGAGCCGCGCCCGGGGATCCTGCAGAGGTGTTCGCATCCTCATCGGTTGATCCAACCATCGGGACTTGTCCGATTCGGGCGGTGAGGGTGCTTGCCGGGACAGGGGAATTCCATCATCCTGAGTGCCCACAGCCCCGGGAAGCCGGAGACGTTGTGCCGTCGCGGGACTGTTTGCATACGAGTTTGGGTGCGACCGCTCCCCAAACCGGGGCGCATGCGCGCCTCGGGGCGGAGGCAGGTCCCTCGGAGGATACCGACTGTTATGCCCGTCGAATTCAAGTTGCCCAGCCTGGGAGAAGGTGTCGAGTCCGCCGATGTTGCGGAGATCCTCGTCTCCGAAGGGGACACCGTCGAGAAGGATCAGCCGATTCTCGAGCTGGAAACCGAGAAGGCGGTGATGGAGGTTCCGTGCAGCCATGCCGGGACGATCACGCGGATTCATGTCTCGGAAGGCGACACGATCCAGGTGGGGCAGCTCCTGGTGACCATCGAGACGGACGGGGCCGAGGCCGGTGAGGGATCCGGGGAGCAGACTGGCGGGACCGAGGAGGCGGCGGAATCGCCGACGTCATCGGAGCCGGCGGATGCCTCGGCAACGGCAGTGGCGGAACAGGCTCCCGGTGCGACGGAGTCTCAGGCCGGGCAGGGAGGGGGAACAGACGAAGTCGTGACGTTCCGGCTGCCGAACCTCGGCGAGGGGATTGAATCGGCTGATGTGGCCGAGGTGCTTGTCTCCGTGGGCGATGAGGTTGAGGCGGAACAGCCGGTGCTGGAGCTTGAGACCGAGAAGGCCGTGATGGAGGTGCCCAGCCCGCAGGCGGGGACGATCGAGTCTGTGTCGGTCGCGGCCGGGGACACGATTTCGGTCGGGCAGGAAGTGCTGACGATTCGTGTCCGGT
>CAZUXX010000154.1:0-7665 GCA_964624215.1 uncultured Planctomycetaceae bacterium | reverse complement strand
GCTGAGTCAGGCCCCCGTCGAGTGAGACGGGACGCTTGTGCGCCGAGGACGAACTGCCGACTCTATCGGCTGTCGTTGTCTACGTCTCCCTGACTGTGCGGTTGCCCCCATGCGTCGATTTGCCTCCGTTGTCGCGCTGCTCGTTGTCGGACTTTTCACCGGTGGTTTGGCCGTTGCCGATCCTGCGGGCGCGGACGGGATCGAGATACCCGACCGGGAACACTTCCATCTGTTCCTGCTTGTGGGCCAATCAAACATGGCCGGACGCGGACAAGTCGAAGAGGAAGATCGCACGCCTGATCCGCGCGTCCTCTCACTGAACAAGGAGGGGAAATGGGTTCCGGCGGTTGACCCGCTGCACTTTGACAAGCCGGCAGTGGTGGGGGTCGGGCTGGGGAAGACCTTCGGAAGAATCATCTCGCGGACTCGACCGGATGTCGTGATCGGATTGATCCCGTGTGCGGTGGGAGGTTCGCCGATCGATTCGTGGCAACCCGGCGCACGACACGATCAGACGAACAGTCATCCGTGGGACGACATGGTCAAGCGGGTGCATCCGGCTCTCGAGCAGGGGACGCTGAAGGGGATTCTGTGGCATCAGGGAGAGTCGGACTCGTCGGCGAAGCTGGCGCCCGGGTACGAGCGAAAGCTGCATGACCTGATCCGCCGCCTGCGGACGGAGTTCGATGCCGAGGACGTTCCCTTCATCGCGGGACAGATGGGAGAGTTCGCGGGACGTGACTGGAATGAATTCCGGCGGCAGGTGGACCAGGCTCACCGCGAGCTGCCGGAGAAGGTTGCGCGGACGGCATTCGTGAGTTCGGACGGACTGAGTGACAAGGGGGACAAGGTCCACTTTGATGCAGCGTCGTATCGCGAACTGGGCCGTCGCTACGCGCGAGCCTACCTGCAACTGGCGGACGAGGGAGTGGCGGTGATCGACGGACGGATCCGGCTGGAGCGGAGCGTCCTCCGTGACGGTTTCGACGGGACCCGCTGCTGGGTTCATGCGAGAGCGGGTGTGATTCCTCCCCGGGGGACAACGGGACCGGGTTCGCAAGGGCTGGCGGTGATCACCACGCAGGAGCTTTTGCTGAGTGGCTCGGATGTGTTTTACGAACTGCACTCGATGACCTCGGAGGACGGGGGTGAGCACTGGACCGATCCGGCACCGCAGGTGAACTTCGCGCGACAGATGCCTGAGCCGGGCAAGGAGGTGACCGTCTGCGACTTTACGCCGGCGTGGCATGCGGCATCGCAGACGCTGCTGGGTACGGGTCAGACGGTGTGGTACGAAAACAACCGTGTGATGCGGGTTCGGCCGCGGGCACCGGTGTGGAGCACCTACGATGTCGCGCGGGGCGTATGGAACCCGTGGCAGCGGCTGACGCTGCCGGACGAACCCCGCTTTCGTAACGCGGGCTCGGGATCGGTGCAGCGGGCTGATCTGCCGAACGGGGAAGTCCTGCTGCCGATTTACTTCAAGGAGCCTGAAGCGACGCAGTTCTCGACCACCGTCTGTCGCTGTCGCTTTGACGGCGAGACGCTGACGTACATCGAGCACGGAAATGAACTGACGGTGCCGGTCGATCGCGGACTGGCGGAGCCGTCACTGATCCGGTTCGGTGAGCGGTTCTATCTCACGCTGCGGAACGATCAGGCGGGGTATGTCAGTGTGAGTGAGGACGGGCTGACGTTTACAGAACCGCGGGAGTGGCGATTCGACGACGGTTCCCGGCTGGGGAACTACAACACGCAGCAGCACTGGCTCACGATCGATGGAGGGCTGTACCTGGTGTATACGCGGCGCGGCGCGGACAACGATCACGTATTTCGTCACCGGGCGCCACTGTTCATCGGACGCGTTGATCCGGAGCGGCTGGTGGTTTTGCGTTCGACCGAAGCAGCGGTGGTCCCCGAGTTCGGGGCCCGGCTGGGGAACTTTGGTGTGACGCGGGTGAGCGACCGCGAATCGTGGGTGGTTGTCAGCGAATGGATGCAGCCGCGCGGGGTCGAGAAGTACGGCAGCAACAACCGCATCTGGCTGGTGCGACTGAGGACGGATGCCGCTGCGGCGCGTTGAGAACGCGGGTGCAGTGCGTTGCGGATCGTACCGGGTTATGCGGTTTCGGCAGATTCGTCGCGGCGGAGGGGGATCTGCAGCCCGTCGTAGGCGAGTTCGATCCCGTCCGGCAGGCGCTCGTTCGTTCGCTCGTACTCGAGCCGGTGCGAGCAGTGGGTGAGATAGGCCCAGCGAGGCTGGACGCGGCGGATCACGCTGACTGCCTGCGTGACGCTGAAGTGGGTGGCGTGCTCTTCCTCCCAGAGGGCATCGAGGATGAGAGTGTCGAGACCTTCGAGCAACGGCCAGCTTTCCTCGGGGATGTGATTGCAGTCGGTGCAGAAGGCGACGTCGCCGATCCGGAAGCCGAGCACGGGGAGTGTACCGTGCAGCAACCGGATTGGAGTGATCATTTCGCCGAGCAGGACAAAGGGTTTGAGTCCGATCGTGGCGAACTCGAGTTGCGGCCGGGAATGCAGGCCGGGTTCGGTCGCGAACGCGTAGGCGAATGTCGAGCGGATGGCCTCCTGAACAGCCGGCTCGCAGTACAGATCGACCGGTCGCTGGCGCTTGTAGCCGAAGATTCTCAGGTCATCGAGACCGAGCAGGTGGTCGGCGTGGGCATGCGTGTAGAGGACCGCCTCGACCATTCCGATCCGTTCGCGGACGAGTTGCAGCCTGAGTTCCGGCGGCGTGTCGATGAGGAATGTCCCCTCGCGGGTCCGGACGGCGACTCCGGTACGGGTCCGGTGATTGCGGGGGTTCGGGGAACGGCAGACGTCGCACTCACAGCCAATCATCGGGACGCCCATGCTCGTCCCGGTGCCGAGTAACGTCGTCAATCCGGGACCGGAAGCTGGCTGCATGGACACAATGGGAGCGTGGCTGTCGACGGTCAGCGAGAGGCATCGCTGCCGAGCTTTGAAAGCTGGTTCATCCCGGGTATTCGTGGCCGCGATTCGACGACAACGAGACGCTGTCCCGGATCGTCCGGACGGCGTTCGGATACCAGGAGTCCTGCACCGGCACAGGACGAAGTTGCCCGGAACGCGTGGTGTGTGCCGGACGTAGCCGAAAGTTTAGGTTTCGCCGACAGTTTCTGCGATGGCGGTCGGCAACGTCGAGGGAAAGCGGCTCCGACGCAGGGTGTCGAAGGTGCGGGGGTGACGTCCCTGGAGGACCTCACCAGGCACCCGGCGGATTGCTGGTGGGTTCGAGGCGGCAGGAACGCTTCGTCCGTGCGGTTGCTCCGGACGGGATGGCGGAGGGGGTAGTTTCAGCCGGGGATGTCGTTGCCAAACGCGGGGAAGTCGCCTGCCGGTTTGTCGGAGTCGGGGCCCTTGTAGAATTGGGTGAGGTCGAGTCCTCCCTTGACTTCGGCTTCGAGGAGCGCGACGCGGCCTTCGAGCTTCTGGAATCGCAGTTCGACGGCCGGGGCGAAAGCGGGACCGGCTTTCTTCTTGATGAGGCGGGGGACAGCGGGGTAGTTCAGGTGCCGCTGCAGGGCGGAGAACATGAAGAGAGGGTCGCGTCCGTGATGGGCCTTGGCGATGCGGCCTTCCTGAACCCCGAACAGGACGGGTTGATCGGGGCAGTACTCGGGATTGCCGGTGCGGCGCCGGATTTCATCGACGCGGAGTTGCGAGCGCTGATAGACGAGGTCGGCGAACTCCCGCTCTCCCAGCTGGCGCCGGAGGCTGCTGATCCATTCCCGCCAGTCGTCGTTGTAAATCTGGTCCTGCGCGATGGCCGCCAGACCGAGGTCGTAGCCCAACTGGTTGCGGGCCAGGCATTCGAACTGGTAGACGAACAGGGCCGCGGGACTGGGGTCTTCGGCCTTGGCCTCTGCTTCGCGCTGAAGGACTTCGAGTGCCTGCCGGACATCGAAGCGGTGACCTTCCTCCTCGGCGCGGTCCATCACATAGCACTGGAACGCGGTGAAGTAGTGGGGCAGTTTGCGCATTCCGTCGCTGATGCGGCCATGCAGATGCATTTCTCCGTCGAGGAATTCGACCGCGGTTGGCAGGCGTGTGGTTGCCAGCAGTTCCTGCGAGAGGCTCGTCAGGACCTCCTGAGCGGGGATGTTCTCGTCGATGCGTTCGCGATAGACGCGAAAGAAGTAGGCCTGTTCGATGTATTCGTCGCGGTCGAGTTCGGGCGGGGCCACGGGAGCAAACCTTCAGCAGTCGTAGGAGAACGGACCGTCTCCAGTATGCTGCAGAGGGTGCTGCGCGTCGATGAATGGAGCCTGCGTGCGGACGTCGAACGCCGGGCAGGACGACGGTCCCGCCCGGCTTTCGGTCTTTCGTCGGTGTTTCGCGATGGAGCGGGTACCGACGACTACGGCAGATTCGCGATCGCTTTCTGGAGTTCGTCGAGTGTGGCCGGGGCCTTGACGACCTGTCCTTCGCGGTCGATCAGCCAGTACAGGGGGACAGCAGCGATGCCGTAGTACTTGGCAACCGGGTTGTCGGCACCGCGGTTGGCCGGCGAGGAATCGAAGATCTGCTTCCAGCCGAGCCCCTGGTCGGCGATGAAGGAGTCGACGGCAAACTCGTCGTGGTCGAGGTTGACGCCGACGACCTGCAAGCGGTCGCCGAGTGACTGTTCGAGCTGGCGAATCGTGGGCAAGTCGCGGAGGAAGGTGGGTGAGTTCGTCATCCAGAAGACGACGAGCACGGATTTTCCGCGGGATTGTTCGATGGAGTAGTAGCCTCCGTCGATCGTGCGGCCGGCGAAGTGTTCCGCGGTCAAAAGACGGCCTTCGAGCGTGAGCCGCCGGAGGTCGGTAGCGATTTCGTCGGCGAAGATGCTGTCGGGATACAGGCTGCACACGAGTTCACAGCAACTTCGGGCATCGGCCGTCAGGCCAGCGAGTTCGCAGGCATCGGCCGCGTCGATGAGCGACGTGGCAACTCGATTTGTCGCCCTTTGAAACCGTTCGGCGAACACACGTGCCTGCGTTGCATAGGCCCGGACCCATTCGACGTTCTGTCGTCCGTAGAGATCGGCCATGCGGCGGGCGAGATCGACGAGGCGATAGCCGGCTTCGACGGCCGCATCGGAGTCGGGCTGCTCGCGATAGACTGCTTCTGCGACTTCACCGAGAGCGCGGGCATGGTCGGCCTCGCCGGCGATGGCGAGTTCGACGTGAGCCAGACAGAGGTAGCGCATCCCGTTCGTGAAATGTGTTTGCCTTTGCGGATCGGAATGTGTGGCGGCGATCACTTTGCTGGCGTGGTCGATCACCTTTTTGAGTCGTTCTTTCCTCTCTGCGGCGACGACTTCGGGATCACGATCCCTGAGTTCCTCGGTGCCGTCGGCAGTAGTGACTGTCTCCCGGGTGGACGGGGGAGCGAGCAGGTCGGCGATCTGGTACAGCCGCCAGTCGACCGTCCCCTGCGCAGCAAACGTTAACGACGATCCCTCGGCAGCCACCTGCGTGACCTCGCCTGCGGAGGTCATCTGCCGGGGAGCTTCGGACCGCTGTTCCGGCTTCGCGGCGGTCGTCGAGAGAGTGGGCGGGACGACCGGTTCGGCAGCGGCCACCTGAATCGGTTGCGGGGAGGCGGGTTCTGCGGCGGGTGCCGGTTCCGCCGGGGCTGCTGCCGTGGCGGAAGCGGGTGCTGGAGTTGATGGCGACCGAGCAGCATCGGGCGCATCTCCACCGGCTCCTCCGCATCCGCTGAGGGTGGTCCATCCGATGACAGTCAATCCAGGAATGATCCGGCGCATCCTGCGGTCCATAGCGAGATCCTCTCGCAAGAGATCCAAGACTCCAGTTTGGCCGGGGGTTCTACGGCAAATGCTGCCGTCGACTCAAGATGAATCCCGAACAGGGATTGAGAACGGGCGGGAAGTTCCTGGCGGTGCGGGTAAGAAATCGCCGCACCGGTGCTGGTGGAGGCACAACGGATACGGGAGTGAACCGGACGGAGTCAGTTCAGTTCGCAGGCTTCTTCCCAGTGCTCCATGAGCTGCTCCAGACGCTCCTGGGCCTGGGCGTAGTCCTTCTGGACCTGTTTGATCCGAGCGGGATCGCGGTGCACGTCGGGGTCGGCGAGATCGGCTTCGAGCGATTCGACGCGTTCTTCTTCGGCGGCGATATCGGCTTCGAGAGCTTCGACAGTGCGGTAGGGGAACTTGCGTTTCCGTTTGGGAGCGTCCGCCTTTTGCTGGCGGTTTTCACGGACCGGTTCGGAGCGGGTCGGCTGCCGGTTGGAGGCGATGAAATGCTGGTAATCGCTGTAGTTGCCTTCGTGTGTCTTCCAGCTTCCGTCTTCAAAGACGAGCACTTTGGTAGCGACGCGGTCGATGAAGTAGCGATCGTGGCTGACAAACAGGACGGTGCCGTCGAATTCCCGAAGGGAGCGTTCGAGTGCGGCACAGGCCCAGAAGTCAAGATGGTTCGTCGGTTCGTCGAGCATCATCAGGTTGGGTCGCATGGCGTAGAGCCGGGCGAGTGCAACCTTCGTCCGCTCTCCCCCGCTCATCTGAGCGACGCGCTGCAGTCCAAGATCTCCGGAGACGCCGAAGCGCCCGAACAGGCTGCGGATGTCGCCGGGTTTGAGTTCCGGGTTGGAATGGGCCATGGGCGTCGCGGCCAGTGAGGGGGCCGGAGCGCGCACGGCCTCGACTGCATCGAGGTCGGGGTCGACACTTGCCAGTTGCTGGTCGAAGTAGCCGACCTCGACGCTGGCGCCGAGGCGGACGTGTCCCGCGTCGGGCGCGAGTTCGCCGATGAGCGTCCTCAGCAGGGTGGTCTTCCCGCATCCGTTGGGGCCGAGAATTCCCACACGGTCCCCCCGATCGATCTGCAGCGTGAGATCCGAAAAGAGTGGCCGCGCGCTCTCGCCGGAGGTGGGGAAGCCCTTTTGCAGGTTTTCGGTGCGCAAGACCCAGTCGCCCGTTCGTCGTGGCTGGGGGAACCCCATGCGGACGTCGGAGAAGTCGGGAGGGATGTCGACCACCTCGACTCTTTCGAGCTTTTTCTCGCGGTCTTTCGCCTGTGCAGCTTTCTGGCCGTAGGCGTTTCTCCGGATGAAGTCCTCCTGGCGGGCGATGTACTCTTCCTGTTTCTCTCGGGTGCGTCTGAGGACCTTCAAGCGTTCTTCGCGCCGGCTCCAGTAGAAAGAAAAGTTGCCCGGATAGTCGGAGATGCCTGCCTGCCAGAGCTCGATGGTGCGACTGGTGACCTGATCGAGGAAGTAGCGATCGTGAGACACGACGATCATGGCCTGGTTCGAGCGCGTGAGAAATGACTCGAGCCACTGGGTTGTTTCGAGGTCGAGATGGTTTGTCGGTTCGTCGAGCAGGAGGATGTCGGGGGCGGCGAGGAGGAGTCGTGCTAACGTGGCACGGTTCTGCTGACCACCGCTGAAGGTGATGAGTGGTCGGTTGTAATCCCCCTGCACAAACCCCAGACCACTGAGAACCTCGGCGACGCGATGTTCGATGTTGTAGGCATCGAGCCGTTCGAGCTCGAGGTGAATGCGGTCGTACTGTTCCTGCAGCCGGTCGAGCTCCGCCGCTGCAGCACTCGCCATGCGTTCTGCGAGCTGATGTGCTTCGTGCTGGAGGTCGTAAAGGTGCGACAGTCCGCT
>CAZUXX010000153.1:6316-7677 GCA_964624215.1 uncultured Planctomycetaceae bacterium | reverse complement strand
CGTTGCCGTTCTCGATCTTGCGGATCTTCAGACCCGCGCCAGACGTGCTCGGAAGCGTCGACGGATCATTGTCTTCAGCACCGCGGTCGATGTACGAATCATTTCCCTGCTGACCATTGATCAGCGTCTTGCCGGAGATGACATTCCCCTCCCCGACATAGGCATCGTCCCCCTTGCCAAGCTTGACCGTCAGGTGTTTCTCCAGGCGCACGTTCTGCACCATCACCACGTCGTTGCCACCCTTGGTGTTCACATTGATCTTCTTGACCGTGAACAACCCCTGGGATTCATTCGCCGAGAACTCGCCGTCACCATTCTGGTCGACGAAGACCTCGACCTGGTTCTCGGCCCCTGTCCCCACAATGGCGATCAGATCCTGACCGTCATCTCCGATGATCTTCAGTGTGCTTCCCGATGTCTTGATCTGGGCCGCGAGCAGTAACCGCTCCTCGAGCTGTTCAAACTGAAAATTCATTTGCAAGCGCTCCTCGTTGTGTACAGCAAAACAGCGACCACGCGTCGCAAAGCGAACCAGCCCCCGGGGCAACATCGGGTCCATCCCGTCGCGCCTTGCACTCCAGGCTAACAACTGGCATCAACGAATTCCGATTCGGAAGGGAAACACGTGCCCTGATCGCGCAATTGCCGGCATCGCTGGTTGATCTCTCACAAAGCGACTCCGCACATGCCACGCGCTCCCGCTCCGCCTCACCGGCCGCGCCCGGGTGATTCCCCTCGCCTCTGCCCGCGGACCCTCACCCGGTTGACAGCACATGTCGTCCCCGGCACCTTGCCTCACGCAACCGGCGCGGGATACTCTGACGACCCCCGAGTCCCCCGCGGGGCTGTAGCTCAATCGGTCAGAGCAGCGGACTCATAATCCGTTGGTTGTGGGTTCGAGTCCCACCGGCCCCACTCCCCTTCATCCCCCAGAGATAGCCGCGCCCATGAGCCGCTACGTCACGCTGTTGTCGATCCCCGGGTTGAGAGCCAGTGACCTCGACCACATGCCGAACCTCTCGGCTCTCGCCCGCACCGGCACCACACGCCCGTTGCGACCCGGCTTCCCGGCCGTCACATGTCCCGTTCAGGCCGCTATGACCACCGGCCACCTCCCTGCCGGGCACGGCGTCATCGCCAACGGCTTCTTCTACCGCGACCGCGGCGAAGTCGAGATGTGGACCGCCTGGAACGAGTGCATCCAGGCCCCGCAGATCTGGGAAGAACTCAAACGCCGCGACGACTCGATCACCTCGGCCGTCTGGTTCCCTCTGCACAGCAAGGGAGCCTCGGCCGACTACATCTGCACTCCCGCCCCCATCCACAACCCCGATGGATCCGAATCCCTCTGGTGCTACACC
>CAZUXX010000153.1:0-6306 GCA_964624215.1 uncultured Planctomycetaceae bacterium | reverse complement strand
TGCTACACCCGTCCCACGGAAATGTACGGGGAACTTCGCGACGAACTCGGCCACTTCCCCCTGATGAACTTCTGGGGCCCCCTCGCCAGCATCAAAGCCTCCGACTGGATCATCGACTCAGCGATCATCGCTGCCCGCAAATACCAGCCACGGTTCCACTACATCTATCTCCCCCATCTCGACTACGCGGCCCAGAAAGTCGGACCCGACAGTGACGAAGCACTCAGGGCCCTCACCGAACTCGACGCCTCCCTCGGTCGACTCGTCGAGGGAATGCAACAGGCCGGTCTCGACGACATGACCTGGCTCGTCGCCAGCGAGTACGTCATCACCGAAGTCCAGAACGTCGCCTACCCGAACAGGTTGCTCCGCGAGGCCGGGCTTTTGAGCCTGAACGATGTCGACGGCGCAGAACTCCTCGATCCGGCCGCCTCCCGTGCCTGGGCAATGGTCGACCACCAGTTCGCCCACGTCTTCGTCCGCGATGCGGCCGACATCGAACGCACCCGGTCCGTCCTCGCTGAAGATCCCGCCATCGAACGCGTCCTTCTCGGCGACGAACTCCGCGAGTTCGGCCTCAACCACGAGCGCTCCGGAGAGATCATCGCCATCGCCCGGCCCGACGCCTGGCTCGCCTACTACTGGTGGCTCGACGACGCTCGCGCTCCCGCCTTCGCTCGGACGGTCGATATCCACCGCAAACCCGGTTACGACCCCGTCGAAATGTATATCGACCTCCCGTCGAAACAGACCCCGCTCGATGCCACGCTCATCCGCGGCTCCCACGGCTACCCCGCCGACGACCCCTCCCGCTACGCCGTCCTGGTTTCGTCCGCTCCCCTCAGCAACGACAGCGAAATCCTCGCTGACACCGACGTCTTCCAGTTGGTGCTCGACGCGTTCGGCGTCTGACCGCCCCAGATCCCGCAGCCGACTCCGATTCCGAATTCTCTGAAATCGTCTAGGACGATCCCCCGCAAAGCATTACGCTGCGGGCGCCGTTATTGCAGGGATCTGGAATGGAAGAGGAGTCCATCATGTGGAACGCTGGACGCGTTGCCCGGTTTCAATCGTTGCGGGTGCTCACCGGTTGTCTGCTCCTGGCTCTTGCTGCGCGGCTTCCTGCACAGGAGAGCAACTCGACGTCGCCACAAACCACCGATCCCGTGAAGCAACAGGCCGACCAGGCCTACCGCGACGGCGACTACCTTGAAGTCGAGCGGCTGCTCAATCCCCTCCTCGCAGACAACCCCAAGGACGATATCGCCCTCTACCTCCGGGCCAGTGCCCGCGTCGAACGCGGAGCCGAAGAGCAGGATACCGACGTCGTCCGTGCCGGCATCAACGACGCCCGCGCCGCCCTGAGCGTCAAGCTCAATGTCGACTACTACCTGCCGTATCTCTTCGGCATGTCGCGGCTCGCCGAAATCGAAAACCGACCTGAGCACGCCCGCTCCGGGCTCGAAGTCGCCCAGAAAGTTCTCGCCCGTTCCGATCTCTCCAAACTCCAGCGGGCCAACATTTCCTACCAGTGCGGACTGCTTCACATCGCCGTCGGCGACAACGACGCCGCCCGGCAGGAACTGGTCAAGGCGATCAGCAGCGCCCCCGATCATGTCGCCGCCCACAGCGCCCTGTGCGACCTCCTCACTCGCACAGCCACTCCGCAGGAGGCCGAGGCCCAGTTCGATCGCAGCATCTCCGCCATCTCCGACGAACCGTTGCTGTACAACAACCGCGGCGCCTTCCTTCAATCTCTCGGCCGCTACGATGAGGCCCAGAAGGACTTCTCCCGCGCCATCGAACTCGACGACGCTTACGTCCCTGCCTGGACCAGCCGCGGATTCGGGGAACTCCTCGGGGGCAATTACACCAAAGCCGAATCCGACCTCACACGTTCGCTCCACCTCGACGGGCAGCAGCCCGCCGCCTACGGGCTTCGCGGAGCCGCACGCCTGCATCAGGGCAACATCCAGGGAGCCATTCAGGACTACCAGACCGCCGTCTCTCTCGCTCCCAACAGCGCCTCTGCCTACTACGACCTCGGCTTCGCCCACTTCTTCAATCGCGATTACTCCGCCGCACGCGATGCCTTCGATCAGGCCGTTCGTGTCGACCCCAAGATCACGTTTCTTGGCCCGTGGCGCTACATGGCGATGACCTTCTCCGGCCATCGCGAACAGGCCCTCCAGGAGTTCGCCAGCATCGAGAACAAGCCGGCGGACCAGCGGAACTGGTTCGACATGGCCATCCTCTACCTGATGGGCAAATCCGACGATGCCGCGCTCCTCGCAGCCGTCACCAAAGACAGTCCCCAGGCACGCCTGGCCCAGGAGTGCGAAGCCTACTTCTTCATCGGAATGCGGCTCGCATCGCGGCAACAGCCCGATCAGGCCAAGTCCTACTTCGAAAAGGCCATCGCCACCGGCGCTCGCCACCTCTCCGCATACCGGGGAGCCATGTACGCCGTCGGCAAGTTCGATCGCTAGGGACCACAGGCCGTGTGACGCCGCCGTTCCCGACAGACCTGCAAAAAAAGGGCGGGCACCCGGCCCGCCCCCCCTTGTCTCACATCCTCGTGTCGTTGGCTTGCAGACCTCTGCCCGGTGAACGCTGCGGCAACGCAGAACCGCATCGGCAAGACCGCCGCCGTCCGTGACGATTCCCACTCGTCGCGGACGCCTCAGATCTGCGCGTGCTTCTCGTACGTGATGTCGTACCGCTTCATCTTCTTGTACAGCGTCGTCCGGTTGATCCCCAGCATGCGGGACGTCTCCTGACGGTTCCAGCCGTTCGCTTCCAGTGCCTCGACGATGATCTGCCGCTCCGGATGCGTCAGCGCCGCCTTCAGGTTGCCGGCAGCCAGTCGGCTCGCCGCACCGTTCATGCCGACCTGTTCCATCCGCAGGTTCTCGGGCAGATCGATCAGGCGAATCACGGGCCCCTTGCTCAGCACCACCGCTCGCTCGATGACATTCACCAGCTCACGCACGTTCCCCGGCCACGAGTATCGCTGCAAAGCATGCATCGCTTCGTCGTCGACCCGTTCGACAAACTTGCCGGTCTGACGATTCATCTGCTCGATGTAATGCTCCACCAACAGAGGAATATCGCCGATCCGCTCGCGGAGGGGGGGCTGCGTCAGAGAGATCACGTTGATCCGGTAGTACAGATCCTGGCGGAAAGTCCCCGCCCGCACCCGCTCTTCCAGATCCTCGTTCGTCGCCAGAATCAGCCGCACGTCGACCTTGTGGGTCTTCGTTCCCCCGACCGGCTCGAACTCCCGGTCCTGCAGCACCCGCAGCAGCTTCACCTGCAGACTCGGCGATGCGGTCCCGATCTCGTCCAGGAACAGCGTCCCGCCATCCGCCTGCAGAAACTTGCCCGGACGGTCATGCGTCGCCCCGGTGAACGCCCCGGCCACATGACCGAACAGTTCACTCTCCAGCAGCGTATCCGGTAGTGCTCCACACGCGACCTCGATAAACGGCTTTTCCCGCCGGTCGCTCATCTGATGCAGCGCTCGCGCCGTGATCGTCTTCCCCGTGCCGTTCTCTCCGAGAATCAGCACCGTCGTCTTCGTATCCGCCACGCTCTCGATCAGATCAAACAGCCGCGTCATCTTGAAGTCGCGGCCAATGATGTTCGAGACACCGTACCGCACATCGAGCTGTTCCTTCAGACGACGGTTCTCCTCCAGAATCTTCCGCTGGCCCAGCGCCCGCTGAATCGAGAAGTTCAACTCGTCATCGATCACCGGCTTCGTCAGGTAATCGAAGGCCCCCATGCGGATCGCCTCCACCGCACTCTCGATCGTCCCGAATCCGGTGATCAGGATGATCGACGTATCGGTCTCGCTGCGAACCACTGTTTCCAGCAGATGAAACCCGTCCTTGTCCGGAAGGTTCACATCGCACAAAACCACGTCGAACCGGTACTCGCGAATCCGCGACAGCGCATCCTCGCACGTCGTCGCCGTCTCGGTCCGGTGCCCCAGGTTCCGCAGGTAATCTGCAATCGCTTCACAAATGTTCCGGTCGTCGTCAACGACGAGCAGTGAACCACGGTTGGTCGTCATGTTCGCTTCTTTCCAGGCTGATCAGGATCTGTCCCCGTCGTGGTCGCCCGCGGCGTGCAGACCGTCTCGCAACAGTCGCAACCGGCCGCGTGGCAAAACTGCATCACTGCAGACGCCGGTCGGACGCAAAGTCATCCGGAAAAGAGCGACTCCGCTGCACCTCATCGAGGCCGCAACTGTCGCTGTACTGGGAGAAAATCCGCCTTCTGACTCCTGGTCGCGATCATCCCGTCGCACTCTCCAGAGGCCGAAAGCAGTGACTTTGAGGGTACGGAAACCTACGTCGCCAATGTGCAACGTCAACATCCTTGAGGGGATTTCCGTTGTTTCACGGCAACCTGCCGGCCACAGTCCATAAAACCCGATTATGCCGATCGTTCCAACCCGGCAGCGGCCCCGCGGTGCCCGCGCATCCCCGGCCGCCTCGTGCGGGGCGTCCCCGGCTCCGCCGCGAGCCATCGGCCGCTCGCGAACGCACCGCTCCCCTCATCAAATCAGGCTGCGGCGACCACGCATCGCAGCACCCGAACCCCACCCATCAGCAGCGGCCAATCGGTCCGCCCCCTCCCGCCGGAAAGATCTGGAACTTTCAGAACACCGCCGGTATCAAACAGCCACCAGCCGCGGAGGACCGCGGCCTCACTTCGCCCGTCTCGACCGTCAGGTCTCGCCATGATTCGTCGTGCTCTCGCGCTCCTCGCCGGCCTTCTCACCATCTCCGGCGTCATGTGGTTGACCGCCGCCGAACCGACCGCCGCACAGAACAGAACCCGCGCCCAGGAAGCCGTCAAACAGGGCAACTGGCGCGACGCCTTCGAGATCTACTCAGACCTCGTCCTCAGCGAAGAGGCCACCGGAGACACCCTCGCCCGCGATTTCAAAACGGCTCTCGACTGCCTCGCACGCCTCAACCAGTTTGAGAAAACCGACGAATTTCGTGAGAATGTCGTCAAGACCCACGATGAGGAATGGAAGCTGCTCGCCGCCGCAGGCGAGTCGCTCCTGCACGCTCCCCACTATGGCTTCCTCGTGGCGGGAGAGTTCCGGCGCGGCAACCACCGGGGTGGAGGGCAATACGTGGATTCCACCGAATGGGACCGCTCGCGGGCGATTCAATTGTTCCGCGCAGCACACCGTGTCGCGGAGAAAACCGAAGTATCGCAGCAGGAGCGGGCCACGCTCTATCGCCAACTCGCCGATTCCCTTCTCTTCGATCGCGAGGGCGGCAACGCCTGGCAGCTTCAGCAACTCACGGACCTCTCGACCCTCCCCGAATTCGAAGAACGGACGCCCTGGCTCTGGCGCAACGAACGGAAGGGGGCTCCTGTCACCGCCGACGGCGCGCCGGTCTTCTACAGCGTGCCCGAAAGCTGGGACGCCGCCAGCTCCGACGGCGAACGGTGGCGTTTCGCACTCATGATGCTGGCCGAGGCCGACGCCTCACGCGCCGACGAAGCCGAGTGGGAACTCGCCGAATTCCTCCACAACCAGTTCGGCGTCCACACGCTGAACACATGGGGGATTCAGCTCCCCGGTACCGACGATGCCGAAAAGGCCACCGGACCGTTCGCACTCCCGACACTCGACGAAACCGAGACCATCGCCCGTCTGGCAACCGGCGTCAAACGCTTCATCCTCCCCGACGAGTTCAACTACATCCGTCTCTTTGAACAGCTCGCCCGACGCCCACAAGGCACCCATGCCGAGCGGGCTGCCGGCCAGTTGGCGGCAATCTTCGAGAACCGGATGCAGTACCCGCGCGCCGCCGAGTGGTGGGAATTCAGCATCAATCACTTCGGCGACCGGCAGCAGCACAAGGCAGCCCGACTCAAACAGATCGTCGGCAACTGGGGCGAATTCGAGCCGGCCGTCTCCCAGCCCTCCGGCGAACCGGCATCCCTCAGCTTTCGCTTCAGAAACGCCGGCCAGGTCACCTTCACAGCACACGCGCTGAAGGTCGACCAGCTCCTCAAGGATGTCCAGGACTACCTCCAGACGCGACCCAAACAGATCGACTGGCAACGGACGCAGATCAACGACATCGGCTACCAGATCATTCAACGCAATCAGCAAAAGTATCTCGGCGATCAGGTGGCCCGCTGGGAACTCGACCTCGAACCGCGAGACGATCACTTCGACCGCCGCATCTCCGTCACGACGCCGCTCGACAAGGCCGGAGCCTATCTCGTCACCGCTCAGGTCGCGGACGGCAACACCAGCCGCATCAT
>CAZUXX010000152.1:5784-7722 GCA_964624215.1 uncultured Planctomycetaceae bacterium | reverse complement strand
ATGAGAAAGCCCTTCGACGTTCTCGCCGAAGGGCTCATTTCTGAAAAAAGTCGGGATGACAGGATTTGAACCTGCGACCTCTACGTCCCGAACGTAGCGCTCTAGCCAAGCTGAGCTACATCCCGTTGTGGTGCGGCGGATTCTATCGGCGAAGGCCGGGTGGGTCAACGCGATCAGACACCGCACCAATAGCCCTCTTGTCGCTGTACGGATGTGGGGGCTGATGCACGATCACATCCGACGGACTCCCTCGCCGAAATCGCCCTCGGGGCGAGGGCAAATCGCCCCGGGGTGCTTGATCGGAACCGATCGACGAGCAGCCGACTCGATGCGGAGGTTCCACCGAGGGGTCAGCTCACCGGCGGATGTTCTGCCAAGCGAGCAGCTCACCGGCGGATGTCCCTCCGCTCACGTCCCGATGTTCTTCGGCTCACGTACTGATGTTCTTCAGTTGCGGGCGGCGGGCGAAGTTCACCTGGCTGCCAGCGACCAACGTCCCCGCGGGCGGCTCTGCCAGGAAGGCTGACTTCTTCCCGAACGTCACCCCGTCGAGGTCGGCCTCCGGAGCCAGCAGGATCAGCGGATTCGCTCCCGTCGAATACCGGAACCGTCCGAGGAACTGTGTCCCGATTCCATTCGCCTCACCGGTCTCGACGTTCAGACTGGCCCCGGCACCGCCGGAGAAGACCGAGAACCGCCCCGCGAACGTCGAATCGTCAATGAAGATCCGGTCCGCACCGCCAAACAGCTTCAGCAGCGTCCTGTCGACTTCGACATTCACAAACGTCAGCGTATCGTCGGACTGCCCGCCAATCACCCTCAGCCGGCCGAATGTGCTGTCGATCGCCGTCAGATGGAGGCTGCCGGCTTTGGAGAAGACTGACGTCTGTCTGGCAGACGTGAAGCCCTCGAACACGATCGAGTTGTTCCCGCCTCCCAGGTCGAAGCGGGCTTTCTTCGCATCCCCGATAATTGTGAGGTTGTCGTCTCCATCGCCGAACGTGCCACGAAGCTGAGTGACGCCGTCCAGGGTGAGCATCGTCACCCCGTTGATCGTCGTTCCGTTCTCACCGATCAGGATGACGCCGCTGTCGGTGAACTCGACCCGCAGATCGACCGGGGCCCCGTCATTCGCAATCAGTTTGATCCTGCTCTTGCCGGCGGCGATCGCCTTGGGATCGATCGTAATCGCCCCGCGCGTATCGAGCCCGGTGACTGTCACCGTCGCGGTCGCGGTGGCCGTCCCTCCCGCACCATCGCTGACGGTGTAGGTGAAGGAATCGCTGGCCGTCTCGTGCTCGCCCAGGTCGCTGAACGCCCCGTTGGGATCATAGGTATAGCTGCCGTCGGCATGGATCGTCAGCCGGGCTCCACTGGCCAAGGTGACCGTCTGTCCGTCAGTCACCGGCTGGCCGTCGATGTGGGTGATGCTCAGCAGATCGCCGTTCGGATCACTGTCGTTGGCGAGCAGGTTTCCGCTGATGGACTCCGGTTCGCTCGTAATCGCGGTGTCGTCCACAGCCACCGGAGCATCGTTCTCACCGGTCACGGTCACGCTGGCCGTGGCAGTCGCCGTGCCACCATGGCCGTCGTTGATCGTGTACGTGAACGAGGTCGTGCGGGTCTCGCCGACCGCCAGGTCCTCGAACTCACCGTTCGGGTCGAACGTCACGTCACCGTTCGCCGTAACCGAGAACAGGCCGCCACTGGATCCGGCGGCGTTCGTCTGCGGTGTGACCGTCAGGTCATCGCTCGCATCCGGATCGGAGTCGTTCATCAGGACGTTGCCGACGGCGGTGGCGTCGTCATCCTCGCTGACGCCGCTCAGCGTGTCGTCCACAGCCACCGGAGCATCGTTGACACCGGTCACGGTCACGCTGGCCGTGGCAGTCGCCGTGCCACCCTTGCCGTCGTTGATCGTGTACGTGAACGAGGTCG
>CAZUXX010000152.1:2657-5684 GCA_964624215.1 uncultured Planctomycetaceae bacterium | reverse complement strand
CTGGATCCGGCGGCGTTCGTCTGCGGTGTGACCGTCAGGTCATCGCTCGCATCCGGATCGGAGTCGTTCATCAGGACGTTGCCGACGGCGGTGGCGTCGTCATCCTCGCTGACGCCGCTCAGCGTGTCGTCCACAGCCACCGGAACATCGTTTGTCGGAGTGATCGTGATCGTCACCGTGGCGGTGTCCGTAGCGCCCTGACCATCGTCGATGGTGTAGGTGAACTCCTCAACCAGGGCCGCGTCCCCGAGCGACTGGTTGTAGTCAGCCTTGTCAAAGACGTAGCTGAATGACCCGTCGGGATTGATCGTCAGCGTGCCGTAGGCCAGATCAATGACGGCCCCGTCCGGGGGGATCGTGATGGGGTCATCCGCGCCGTCCCATTCGATGGACGTCAGCGTCAGCTCATCTCCCTCGGCGTCCTCGTCGTTCGTCAGCAGGTTGCCGGTAACACCATCCGTCGAGGCGGCGTCTTCATCGGCCGTGTGCGTGTCGTCGGTTGCCACCGGAGCATCGTTGACACCGGTCACGATCACGCTGGTTGTGGCAGTCGCCGTGCCACCCTTGCCGTCGTTGATCGTGTACGTGAACGAGGTCGTGCGGGTCTCGCCTTCGGCCAAGTCGTCAAAGTCACCGTTCGGGTCGAAGGTGACTTCGCCGTTCGCCGTAACCGAGAACAGGCCGCCGCTGGATCCGGCGGCGTTCGTCTGCGGTGTGACCGTCAGGTCATCGCTCGCATCCGGATCGGAGTCGTTCATCAGGACGTTGCCGACGGCGGTGGCGTCGTCATCCTCGCTGACGCCGCTCAGCGTGTCGTCCACAGCCACCGGAACATCGTTTGTCGGAGTGATCGTGATCGTCACCGTGGCGGTGTCCGTAGCGCCCTGACCATCGTCGATGGTGTAGGTGAACTCCTCAACCAGGGCCGCGTCCCCGAGCGACTGGTTGTAGTCAGCCTTGTCAAAGACGTAGCTGAATGACCCGTCGGGATTGATCGTCAGCGTGCCGTAGGCCAGATCAATGTCGGTGTTCGCCCCGGTGACGTCCGTGTCGTTGATTTTTGTGACCGTCAGCGGGTCGTCGTTGTTGTCCTGATCGTTTGCGAGCAGATTGCCCGCGACGCCGGTTGTCGATGCGGCATCTTCATCTTCCTCGAACGTGTCATCGCCAGCGGTGGGGGGCACATTGCCTCCGTCCAGTCGAGCAAGTGCAAAGTCAAGGGTTCCATTGACATTGCTGTACCCTGCAAGAATGACCCTGGTTGCTCCATCGACCGCGACGCCGTGGGCACCGTCATCACTGTTGCCACCGAAATTGATAGTCTGGAGGCCGTCTCCGTCGAACGAGCTGTCGAGCTCACCAGTCGACAGCAGCCGGGCTACTGCGAAATCCCGGTTCACGCCCCACGTCATGCCCCCCAGAATGATTCTCCCCAATCCATCGACCGCTACGCCATAGGCCTCGTCGTCGCCCCCAAACTCAATGGTCTTCAGGCCGTCTTCGTCGAACGAGGTGTCGAGCTCACCAGTCGACAGCAGCCGGGCCACAGCGAAGTCGGAGGAGGAGTCGGGCCCCGCCCTGCCCCCGAGGATGATGTTGCCCTGATCATCGAAAGCCAAACCGTAGGCACTGTCATTGCCACCAAAATCAATGGTCTGCCACCCCTGACTGTTGAACGTGGTATCGAGCGCACCGTCCGACAGCAGCCGGGCCACAGCGAAGTTACCTTGTGAGCTGCCCGCGAGAATGATGTTGTCCTGATCATCGACGACCACGGCATTGGCAATCTCGCTGTCACCAAGATCAATGGTTATCAGTCCGCCGTTGCCGAACGATTCATCGAACTCACCGTCCCACTGCAGCCGGGCTACCGCGAAGTCATTGGTCCCCCCGGCATTGGAGTTCCCCACGACAATGATGTTCCCCGTTCCGTCGACCGTCACGCCATGGGCTTGGTCATTGCCACCAAAATCGATCGTCTTCCAGCCGTCTTCGGCGAACGACGTGTCGATGTCACCGTTCTCGTCGAGTCGGGCAACCAGGAAGTCCCCGGCCCCGTCTGCATAGCCCGCTACAACAATCTTTCCGTCCGACTGGACCACGGCATCCCACACCATCATGGGCCGGTCCAGCAGCACTCGCCCCCCGGTGCCGAACGAGTCGTCCAGTTGCCCGTCAGCCTTGTAGCGGGCCAGCGCCGGCGAGAATTCGTAGGCGGGAACGGCCAAGGAGCTTCCGACGACCAGGAGGTCTCCGTCCGGCAGAGTGAGTGTCACCCCTCCCCAGCCGTAGTCCCCCGGCCCGCCACCGATGTCGGCAAAGTCGGTCGTCACCAGGCCGTTATCGCCGAAGTCCAGATCGAGAGCGCCGGCCGCCAGCAGCAGCCGGTCTTCCAGCTGTTCAAACGTCGGTGTGAACGCCCCGCCCGCCGGCAGCGCGAGCGCGGGAGCCGCAGCGGTGCGCACGGGCTGCGGGCGTCGCCGCCGGCGGCCCCGCGTCACAATCCCGACCTTGCGGGAGAAAACCAGACTGAGATTCCGAAGCCACTGCTGCCACACGTTGACCAACATCATCACCCCCCGGAACTCCTAGGGCGGAGTGCCACCGACAGTTGTGCAACAACTCCGCAAGTCAAAAGGACTCAGAACCGTTGTCTGTTTGCCCCGGCTCTGCCACCAACCGGCCCCATTCCTGCGTCGAACAAGTTCGAAGGAACCGAAACCGGCTGGTCGGACCATCCTGGCTGGCCCCGCCGACCGCTGTCAAATGAAACATCAGAAAAAATCCCACAGTGCACAGATTGAGAACAACACGACCACCAAGAGCGTCGTTTCAAAACACAAACGGCGCAGTACACCGCACTGCTTCCGTGAACCGCAGGAGCACCTCGGACTCTATCCCGACCGAATGATCCATACCTATCCCTTCAGTGCCGATACCAAACACCTGAAGTGCAGAGACGCGATTGCCGGCGCGGTGTGGGCGCTGGCTCACCGCGCACGCATCTTTTCGAAGCAGACACGTGCA
>CAZUXX010000152.1:0-2647 GCA_964624215.1 uncultured Planctomycetaceae bacterium | reverse complement strand
GCCGATGATCTTCCGCTCTCTCGAACGCAGACGCGCTGCTGCTCGAGCGTCGATCGCCGAGGATGGGCAAACCAAAGAGCCATCCTGCTGAGATGTCCGACCGGGCTCCGAATGCGTGAGGTGTCCCGGCGGCCCTCAGTCCCCCCGAGATGCCCCGGGGACACTCAGCGGGCAAGAGCAGGCGTTCCTTTCAGCACACCTTGCCCTGAGCAGTGTCTGCCTGCTTTCCTGGAGAACCCGCCGGCAGTAAGCACGCGCATCGTTGGCGGAGCTTCCACCTCTCGAAAGAGTCTCGCCTGCGACCATCACGCTCCCCAATAGTTGCGGTCGAGCGTCCGGTAGTTGATCGCTTCGCTGATATGGACGGCGCCAATCCGGTCAGTCCCATCGAGATCCGCAATCGTCCGGCTGACCCTGAGGATCTTGTCGTGGGCCCGGGCGGACAGCCCCATCTCCTCCATGGCCGATTTCAAAAGCGTCTCGGCATCCGGATCGAGCTTGCAGAACCGGCGGATCTGTCGCGGGGTCATGCGGCCGTTGACGCCGTTGGCCTCGCCGCGAAATCGCGATTGCTGGACGTGGCGGGCCTGCACGACCTGTTCCCGCATCATGGCGCTGTTCGTCCCCTCCTGCTGATTCGACAACTCACGAAACGGGACCGGCGGCACCTCGATGTGAATGTCGATCCGGTCGAGCATCGGTCCGCTGATCCGCGAAACGTACCGCTCGACCTGCAGCGGAAGGCATTTGCAGTGCCGTTTCGGATCACCGCGATAGCCGCAGGGGCAGAGGTTCATCGCGGCGACCAGCATCAGACTGGCGGGAAAGGTCACGCTGCCGACGGCGCGGGAAATCGTGACGCCTCCCTCTTCCAGCGGCTGCCGCATGACTTCGAGCGTCCGGCGGTTGAACTCGGGGAGCTCATCCAGGAAGAGGATGCCGTTATGCGCCAGGGAGATCTCGCCCGGCGTCGGCGTACTCCCTCCACCGACGAGCCCCGCCTCGCTGATCGTGTGGTGAGGGGACCGGAATGGACGCTGCAATAACAGAGGCTGGTCCCCGGGCAGGCGCCCAACCGCACTGTAGATGCGTGTTGTTTCGAGACTCTCTTCAGGAGCGAGGTCCGGCAGGATGGTTCCGATTCGCGAAGCGAGCAGGGTTTTGCCGGTGCCGGGAGAACCGAGCATGAGGAGGTGATGATTTCCGGCTGCGGCGACGACGATGGCCCGCTTGGCCATCTCCTGCCCTTTCACGTCGGAGTAGTCGACCGGGTACCGGCCGTATTCGGCGACTGCATCGTTCCACGAGAACGGAGCCGGCGGGAGGTCGAGTTCTCCGGTGAAGAAGCCGACCGCTTCGGCGAGTGAGGCAACCGGGATGACGTCCAGCCCCTGAACCACGGCGGCCTCACGGGCGTTCATCACGGGAACCAGCAATCCGCGGCGACCGTCCCGCTGGGCCTGCAGTGCAGTGGAGAGCACCCCTTTGACGGGCCTTGTGGCTCCGTCGAGTGCCAGTTCACCAACGACAGCACATTCGCTGAACCGGTCGGAACTGAGTTGTCCGCTTGCAGCCAGCAGTCCCAGGGCGATCGGCAGGTCGAAGCTGGGGGCCTCCTTGGGAAAGTCGGCTGGTGACAGGTTGATCACGATTCGATCGACCGGCCGCGCGTACCCGCTGTTGACGAGTGCCCGTTCGATGCGATGCGTACTTTCCTTGACAGCGGCTTCGGCGAGTCCGACGAGGATCGTCTTCGGCAAGGCACCGGGAGAGATGTCGACCTCGACCTCAACGGGGCGAGCGTCGATCCCGAACAACGAGTAGGTGAACAGCCGCGCCAGCATTGGATCCTGCCCCGCACGCACCGATCGGTCCGGGTTACTGTACAGGAAGGCAGTGCCCCCGTGCAGCGCAGTCACAGTCTGGCGGGGTGCCGAGCAGCGCTCTGGTCCGCTCAACGACCCCTCGACCCTCCCCCCTCACCCCTGATACCATTCCCGCCGGACGCCCGCCGGCCGGCCCGGTTGAGACTGCGCATTCTGTCAACTTCGACGGCGCAGGAGTGGTTGAAACATTCGAGGGAGTGACTTGGATATGAGGCGGACACGTACGCTTCTCGCCATGCTGGTTGCAGGGATCGCCATGTTTCGGACTGCAGATGCACAATTGCCCGAGCCGGTCGCCTCGGTCGAGGGGATTCACGAATACCGGCTCGACAATGGTCTGCGGGTCCTGCTGTTTCCCGATCCCTCGAAACCCCGCGTGACGGTGAACCTGACCGTCTTCGTCGGGTCGCGCCACGAAGGATACGGCGAGGCGGGCATGGCTCACCTGCTCGAGCACATGCTGTTCAAGGGGACTCCGGCGCATCCCGACGTCCCCAAGGTTCTCAAAGCGCACGGAGCCGACTTCAACGGGACGACCTGGCTCGATCGCACGAATTACTACGAGACGCTGCCGGCCACCGAGGAGAACCTCGAGTTTGCGATCGCCCTCGAAGCGGACCGGATGGTCAACAGCTACGTCCGGGAAGAAGACCTGGCGACCGAGATGACGGTTGTTCGCAACGAGTTCGAGCGGGGGGAGAACTCCCCCAGCCGGATCCTCAACCAGCGGATGTTTTCCGCCGCGTACGACTGGCACAACT
>CAZUXX010000151.1:0-7748 GCA_964624215.1 uncultured Planctomycetaceae bacterium | reverse complement strand
TGCGGTATGGCTGGTCGGTCCCCCCGCTTCGGTTGCGAACCCGAGCACAAATTCCTTGTTCAGGCCGGCCGTTTCGCTGGGAGTCAGATCGTGGGCCAGCACCGTCACCGGAGCGGTGAGGTGTGCAAGTTCCTCCCGCTGCTCTCCGAGCAGATGCCGCAGCAGGCTCTTTTCGAGGTCGTAGATATCCGACGCCCGTTCGGCGAGGTACGAGTTGCCCAGGCCCTGCAGTTGCCGCGCATACCGGCGGAAGACGAGGCTGACGGCGAATTCGGGGGAGTAGCGCCGATCGGAGATGAGTTCCTCGACCTCTGCAATGAGGGCGGGGTCCCGGGCCATCTGCAGATGGGCTTCGAAGATCGCTCCGTACTGCTGGCCGACCCGCTCGGTCGCCAGTTCCTGGTTCTCGGCGAGCTCGCGGCACACCTGTTCGAGCGCGCAGCGGAAGCGGATGATCTCCGTCTCGACGGCATCCACCTTCGTAAACTGTGCGGGGATGCGGAAGTTCTCGGAGCCAAACAGAAGCGCCGGGCCGATCGCCACGCCGGGGGATGCGGGGATTCCGTGCTTGACAATCATTCCGGTGTCTGGCGGTCCATTCGCGATCAGGGCATCATCGCCCAAGCTCGAAGCCGTGCTCGAACAGCGTGACCAGTTGATCCAGGATCAGGTCTGCCCCTTCACCGTTGGCTTCGAGGGTCAGTTCCGTACCGTCCTGCGCATTGAGTCCCAGCAGGTCGAAGACGGAGGCGGCGTCGGCGACCATGGTGTCGCGCTGAATCCGCACTTCTCCCGGAAACCCGCGGACGAGCTTGACGATCATCGAGCAGGGAACCAGGTGCAGCCCGTTTTTCAGATTGACGCGGACCTGGCGTCGGGCATGTCGGGAATCACTCATGATCTGCGACTCCGCGCGACCTGCGTCTGTCGACGTTGCGGGGGCGAGCGATTCCGTCACGGTCGGGAGTGGAGAGTCGGGCATTGCGTTCCGCTTCCTGGATACGGTGTCAGGACAGGAAGTCCCGGAAACCTTCGATGCCGCAATCGCATGACCCGTTGCAGCAGGGGCTGGCAGCTTTCTGCCAGATGTCGCGCTGCCATCATAGGCACTCGGACACGATCTTTGCAAAACAGGTTTGGCCCGAGAGCCACACTGGCGAACACCGCTGAGGGTTATCCGTCGCTTTCGTCCGCCTCGCGCAGAAGTTCCATCACGTCTTCGCGTGCCTTGGACTGACGCAGAAACCGGCAGAACTCATCCCGCTTCAGGTGACGGGTAATGGTTTCGAGTCCGCGCAGGTGATCACCGGGGCGATCGGGCGGGGAAACCAGCAGGAAAATGATGTAAACGTCTTCTCCGTCGAGGCTTGAGAAGTCAAGCCCGGTGGCGCACAGCCCAATTGTCGCAATCAGGGAGTCGACAGACTGGTGCTTGGTATGGGGGACAGCAACGCCCCGTCCGATCCCGGTTGAACCGAGCTCTTCGCGGGTCATGATGGCCGCGATGATGTTTTCTTCATCCTCCGGAGCGATACGACCGGCGTCGCGAAGGCTTCCCACAAGTGTGCGGATCGCCTCCTCTTTGGTCGCGACTTCCAGATTCGGAATGATCGCTTCCTCGACAACGAACTCACTCAACTGCATGTATGTCTCCTCTCAATGCCCGCAGGAATGGCGCGAGCCGAACATTCACCACTGGTCACCGACCGGCATGGGTGGGAGACGTCAGGCCTGTTGCGCTGCAGACTGACGGTCCCCGGGCCCGTTACTCGGCTTCGGACCCCTCCTGATCTCCCGCAGTGATCTCGTTGAGTGGTCGATCGCGGCGGTGATCCTGCAGCTTTTCCTTGTACTTGCGAATCTGCTGTTCCATCTTCTGCATGACGCGGTCAAACGTTGACCGAACGTCGGAACCCTCGTCCCGGGCGACGAAACTGTGCTTGTGTTCGGCATCGACCAGCAGTTCGACGCCGACCCGGTCCGCGCCGAGGTCGACCGTCACGTTGATTGCCGTGACCCGCTCGAAGTATGTCAGCAGCTTCTCGGCCTTCTGCGAGATGTGCTCCTGTACGCTACTCGAAATGGTGCCATGCCGACAACTAATGGCCACTTGCACGAGGCACTCTCCAGAATGCGGTCTCAGATGGCGTACCGAGAGACTAACGGACCCGGCTCCGCCGTCCACAGCCCGGCCGGAGAAACAACCTCCGCCCCCGCTTCGAACTCGACACGCCTTGCGGTCAGTCAATCGCGGGATTCTAGTGGCCGACAGACCCGCGTCAAACCCCTTCCAAAGACCACGTTGTCCGCCCGGATCGCGTCCTCAATCGGCATGGGACCTTACGAAATCTGCTGCCAGGCCTGATTGGTGGACACCCTGGGACAGGGAGCGGGATCCACTCGATGAGACTTTTACCGAGCCGAGAGCGGTTCACGAACGATATCGAGGACCTTCCGGACGATCTCGGCGGCTCCCAGTCCTTCTCCGGCGGCATTGTAGTTCGGCATCACGCGATGTCGCAGCACCAGGGGGGCAATCTCGCGGATATGGTCTGCGGTGACGGCCGGTTGCCCGTCGAGCACAGCCAGTGCCTTCGCACCGAGAATCATATGCTGGCTCGCCCGCGGACCGGCTCCCCACGAGACATATTCGTCAATAAAGCGGATGGCGATCTCGGTGTGCGGACGTGTCGCTCGTGCCAGCGACACTGCATAACGGACCACGTGACGCGACACCGGCACCCGGCGAACCAGTTGCTGCAGGGTGATGATGTCTTCGACCGATGCGATCGTCTCGATTTCCCGGGTTCCGGCATCGGTCGTTTCGAGCACGATCTCTTCTTCTTCATCCGCGGTCGGGTAGTCCATCCACAGACTGAACATGAACCGGTCCAGCTGCGCTTCGGGAAGCGGGTAGGTTCCTTCCTGCTCGATCGGATTCTGCGTGGCGAAGACCAGAAACGGATGCGGCAGCGGATGCGCCTGTCCCAGACTGGTCACCTGGTATTCCTGCATCGCCTCAAGCAGGGCCGACTGAGTCTTGGGTGGGGTCCGGTTGATTTCGTCGGCGAGCACCATCTGGGCGAACAGCGGGCCGGGGACGAATCGCATCGATCGGGCACCGGTCTCCGGATCGTGGCTGAGCAGTTCCATCCCGATCACGTCCGAGGGCATCATGTCGGGCGTGAACTGAATGCGCTTGAACGACCACCCCAGGATGCTGGCGACAGTCTTGACCAGAAGCGTCTTCGCCAGCCCGGGGACTCCGATGATCAGCGTGTGGCCTTGAGAGAAGACCGCAGCCAGCACCGACCGGACGGTCTCCTGCTGACCAACGATGACCTGTGCAACCTGTTGCCTCAGGGCCTCTCCCAGCTCCCGGCCCTGCTCAAGCAGGGAGAGATCGTCGTCGGATAGCGGAAGCGGCTCCGGAAGGTCACTCATGGTGTCAGCAATAGCTCTCGAGGCGCTGCGCACGGATTGGGGGCGAGTCCCGCGGAGCGCCTGCCCGCGACGATGGCCGGTCTTCGCCAGCCGGATGACGTTGGCGAGCGTCATGTATTCGGGGAAATGCGTCAAGCCTCGGCAGAAACACTCCCCTCTCTGGGGATCTCGTCGGGAAGCCCGGTCGACCGTGTCTCGGGTGCAATCGCAAGGACAGCGACTCCGACGAGATATAACAGGCTCAGCGCCATACAGGACTTTGCCAGTCCGATCGGTTCGATCGAGATCAGCCCGTCCAGTGACGAATTCCGGGTGCCCAGTTGCAGCCACCCGCTGAGCAGGAGGATCGGGGCTGCCGCGATGCGACCGCCATTGAAGCAGAAGCCGGCCCCGGTCCCGCGCAGCCGGGTCGGAAAGAGTTCAGGGAAGTAAATGGCGTACCCCGCATGCATGCCCAGAGTCAGGAAACCGAAGACCGGCAGCAGGAGCCCGGACGTTGTGGGAGTCAAAGATTCGGGTGTCCACTCGAGCAGGGCGAAGGCAATAACGCCGAAGATCAGCCCCCCGATGTGATACAAGAGGAACACGCCCCGCCGACCGATTCGCTGGGAGATTGGTCCGAACAGCAGCAGTCCAACTCCGCCGCCGGTTGTGGTGACGAACATGCCCCACATCTCCCACTTCTTGAGGTCTGCTTTCGCCTCGGCGGATTCAAGATCGACCTGAGCGGCTTGCATCTGCTGCTCCCCGGCCGAGCGCATCAGCGATTTGCCGTGCACGTGGACGCCCCAGAAGGTAGCCATCCCGACGGCGGCGAGTGCAAATCCGACGATGGTGCTTCGCACATGGTCGTGAGCAAAAAGGTCCCGGATGCGGCCGACCCGGCGGGTCGCATCCGCGTTTGCGGTGTTGCGGGCCCGTACCCATTCTTCAGGTTCCTTCAGGCTGGCGCGAATCCAGATGATCAACAGTGCTGGCAGCGCACCGAGCGCGAAACCGATCCGCCATGATACCGACTCGGCGACGATCGGATCGGTGATCCCCAACTCCAGTGCCGTCGCGGTGAGCCAGTCCTTGATCGCCTGATTGCCGATGAGCAGTGTGGAAGCAGCAACGGCAAGGTAGGTTCCGAAAACGCTCGATGCGTGGAAGATGCCTCCCACATGAGCACGCGAGCGATGGGGGAATTCCTCGAACACGAGCGCGCTGGCGACTGCCCACTCACCGCCGACTCCCATCGCCACGAGGAAGCGCAGGGCTGCGAGGTGCCACCACTCTGCCGAGAGCGCCGAGACGCAGGTAAACAGCGAGTAGAACACGATTGTCAGCGTCATCGTGCGCTTGCGTCCGATGCGGTCGCTGAGCGCTCCGAACACGATCCCGCCGACGGCGCCTCCCACCAGAAACGCAGCGAAGGCGATGTTGTTGTAGAACTCCTTGCGTCCGTTGAACTGCTCTTCCGAGAGTTCGATTCCCGTGTCGCGAATATGCTGCCGGATGAATGTCGGCATCGCGTCATTCGAACTGGCAACGAAGATCTGCCCTTCAAAGATGTCGAAGACCCAGCCCAGCGAGGCGATGATCAGTACGGTCCACTGGTAGCGCGAGATTCCCTCATACCAGGCGCGGCTGTCGTGGGCGGGGATGTCGCGGTTTGCAGATTGGCTCACGCTCGCCTCGCTCGCAGACTGGTGTGTGACTCAGACGTTGCTGACAACGTTCCTTTACTTCGGTGTCGAATCCCAGGCCTCGCCGAATCGGCGGATGCCCAGCTCGGTATACGGGTTCTCGAAGCTTTCGCGGTATACCTCGAGCCCGGCGGTCACACAGTCGGCGCCCGCCAGAGCGGCCGCAGCGAGATGTCCGGAGTTCCGGATGGCCGCGGCAATGACCTGGGTGTCGTACGCCTGTACGCGCATCAGGTCGGCAACGTCAGAGAGCAGTTGCAGACCATCGTCGCCGTGCGACTCTTTCCACCCGACAAACGGGCTGACCCACGTCGCTCCGGATCGGGCGGCATGCCAGGCCTGCGCGACAGAGAAGATGAGGGTCACATTGGTGCGGATGTCGCGACGAGTCAGTTCCCGGACCGCGCGAAAGCCACCTTCGCAGGCTCCGATCTTGATCACAAAATTCGGAGAGAGTTCCGCCAGTCTCAGTGCATCCTCAAGAATCTCGCGCCAGCCTGTCAGCCGCGGGTTCACCTCGACACTGACGGGGATTCCGGCCGGCTCAACCAGCCTGGCGATTTGGCGGAGGAGCTCTCCCTGCGGGCAGGCAGCCTGGGCGATGTGCCGCGGATTTGTCGTCAGACCGTCAATCTCCCACTCTTCGAGAGCGTAGGCGATTTCGTCGACGAGAGCGCTGTCGAGAAACAGCTTCATGGTCGGTCCATGTCAGGAAGGAAGGCTCATCGTCAATCGTTGGCTCAGGCGGGTCAAGTGACCCGGTCCTCTGCGAATGGTCTTGCCGCCCCTGCAACGTTTTGCGTAAAAGCTGCACATCCTGCCGGAAGGAGCCGGCTGGGGGCCGATCCGTCTTGATGTCGGGGCAGGGATGCCATGCTGAGCCGAGTAATGCCGCGAGTTCGTGCCGCCGCGGAGTGGACAGGCCGATTCACGGCCTCGCTCGTCGTCGTCGGACTGTTTGTCGCCGGCTGGTCGCAGACGATGACCCTCTGGGGGAATTCGCTGCCGTTCACCTGTGGCATGATTGCAGCAGCCGTGACCGGGCTGGTCGCGGCTTGCCTGCCGCAAACGCTTCGAAACGTCCGCGGTCTGGCTGTTGTCCTTCTGGGGCTCGCAGCGTGGACACTGCTGCACCCGGCCCTCGGCTTGTGGATCCAGAAACTCTTCCGACATCTGCCGGCGGACTTCCTCCAGTCGCGCTGGAAGGAAGCTCTGTTGGGCTATTGTGCCGGGCTGCCCCTGGCCGCGGTCCCTCACGCATTGCTGGTCACCGCGTTTCGATCGGCTGCTGCGGTTCTGCCGCGGCACCTGCGACCGGCGTGGTTGCCGGTTGTCGGACTCCTGGGTTTGCTGCCGATCGCGCTGATGTTTGTCGGAGATGTCCGCATTCTTGCCAGCATCCTGTTCGTGATGTGCGCGGGGAGTGGCTGCTGGCTGTTGTGGAAGCCGGTTCCGGTCTCGGAACCCGAAGTCGCTCCGGAGCCGCAGAACGTCCCGGAGAATACGGCGTGGGTCGAACGCGCGCTCCTTGTACTCAGCGGAGCCGCGTTTGCTGCTGTCCTGGGAGTCGAACGGCAGTTGTGGCTGGCGAGCCCGGCAATCGCCTTTGCCGCACTGGCCGGTCTGCTTGCCGGCGCGATCGTCTCCCGTCAGAAGTGGACGGGATGGGGGGATGACCGCCCGCGACTGCTGTCGATGGGGATGGGAGCACTCGTTCTCGCGGCAAGTCTGGCCCTCCTGCTGGGTGGTTTCGAGCAGATCGTCAGGCTCGTTCTGGCGATGAACGCGCATGGATCACGCGTCGTGCTCCTGATGCTTGGTCGCAGTGCGCTGGGGGCTCTGTTTGCTGCTGGCTGCGGATTTGCATTCGGCCGCGCAACGCAGATCGACCTGTCGGGCAGGAACCGCGCCGCGGTGGCTGTCGATGCGGTCGCGTTCGTAGCCGGCTGGCTTGTGTTGTCGGCCTCCATTTTCGATTTGCAGATGCGACTGTTGATCGCCCTCTCGGGATCACTGGCCGTGGCTGCCGTGACTTACCTGTTGGCCCGGAAGGAATGGCACGGACATCGTCGCACGGCCGTGGCAGCGGTCCCACTCGCCCTGCTCTGCGTCTTCGGACTGTGGAACCGTCACGCAGCCAATCCGGCGACGTCAGCGCGACTGCTGTTCTCGACACAGATCGCCTCAGCGGCTGCGGAGTCGTCGGATCTGAAACTCCTCTCGGCTCTGGATGATGCCCGCCTGCTGGATGTGCGGGCCGGAGCGGATGCAACCTGGACCGTGTGGACCCGCCGGGGTCACCTGGTCCAGTTGCGGGCCGATGGTGTGATCGCGGGCGAACTGAACCGCAGGCCGCAGACCGCGCCCCATTCACCGGCGGACGTATTCGCTGCTGCGGCGGCATTGACGGCCCACCCCCAGCCGGAAAGCGTGCTCGTTCTGGGCCTGCGGGATTCCACGACACTCGCGACCTGTCTGGAGTTCCCGCTGCATTCGCTGACCTGTATCGAGCAGGACTCGACTCTGGTGGATCTCGTGAGTGAGCAGCGGGTGGCAGGGGGCCGGCCTCTTACCAGCGATCCCCGGCTGTCGCTCTGCCGGCAGCCTCTGCGATTG
>CAZUXX010000150.1:0-7763 GCA_964624215.1 uncultured Planctomycetaceae bacterium | reverse complement strand
TGTGGCAGGGTGCCGCAATCGTGGTGATATCCACCAATGGCATCGCCTGTTTGTGGCCGGCCGGTCGCGATGAAGCGATGAGCGGTGAGGTGCCCGGCTGTTCAGACCTGGTATCGGCTCCTCGAAATGACTTGCGGATGAGCCCGGCGACCTGGTGCCCTGCCCCGTTGCTGATTCTCAGGCATTCTCGCCGCGCCACAGGACGGCAAACTCCTCGCGGAGGCGGGCGATGCGTCGCTCGTCGGACTCCGCGAGCTCGGGGTTGGATTCCTTGAGATTGAACTGCTGCAGGATGATGCGAGCGGTGACGGTCGACTTCCCCTGCACCGAGCCGGACGCTTTCAGCGTGCAGGTTTTCTCGTCCCGCTGATGCACGCTGCAATTGATTTCGAGAGTCTGGCCGGGAGCGACGAAGTTGTTGAAGCGAACGGCTTTGGCTTCCTTCAGAAGGGTCGCGCTGTAGGCAAAGTCTTCGGTGAACCGCAGAAGCCACGCCCCGGCCTGCACGAGTGCCTCGACCTGGAGGACGCCCGGCATGATGGGAAAACCCGGGAAGTGATCCTGCAGGTATTCCTCGGCGAGGGAAAGATTCTTGACGGCCCGGATCGACTCGCCGGCCTTGAGTTCGACGATGCGGTCAATCAGAGAAAACTTCACCGGTCCCTCACGGATCAGGCTGGATGTCGAGCGGACTGCGCTACCCCGGGGGCTGCGGATTGCGTTCCTGTGTCGCTGGAACCTGTCGAAAAGCAATCCGGTTGCCGGGGCGTTCAGCACTGCCGGGGGGGAAGCTGGCAGCGCCTCAGCGGAACTCTAGTGACGGGGGGAGTGTGTGACAACGCGAGTCTGTGAGGCGCTGGTGTGCCGCGTGATCGACGAGTGACTCAGCCAGCGACGGGACACTCATTGCGGAGGGCCGCTACGGGCCGGCCTGGTCCTGACCCCGGGATTCGAAGGTGGCCTGGTCCTGCAGTTCGTCGGAGACTGTCTTGACGAGCAGGTCGCGGCGGAACGGCTTGAAGAGGGTCCGCCGCATTCCCATCTGCCGGGCTTTGACGATCGAGTGGCCGGCGTCGTAGCCGAATTCGGTCATCAGGATGATGGGCAGTTGCGGGTAGAGTGCCCGGAATCTCCGGAAGAATTCGGAGCCGCTCATGTCGGGCAGGCGAATATCGGCGACGACCAGATCGTAGCGAAAGGTGCGGGCCATCCGGAGGGCGTCGGAGCCATCGCGGGCGGTCTCGACGATGCAGCCGAACGGGCCGAGCAGTTCGTGAGCGGACCGGCGGATGTCCCGATCGGCGTCGACGAAGAGCAGTCGCTTGGTCCGCAGGATGGCCCCTTCCATGTCGATGTGGACGCCGGCCTGCTTCAGCCGGGGGCTCATCTCGTCGGCGAGTTGCAGGATCTGGTGCCGGACTTCGCGGGCGTGCTGCTGGATCCGCTGCAGCCGCTCGTCGAGTTCGTCGTCGTGATGGCCGTCGCGACAATCCCCGATGTGCTCGCCGAGCCAGGCGGCTTCGTTGAGGATTTCGTCGAGCGGATCGGCGACCTGCCTGAGCAGTTCGTGCGAGCTTTCGGTGATCGAGGCCGCCTGTTCGACCTGCAGCAGGTTGAGGGTGTTGAGGGCGATCGCGACTTCGCGGGAGAAGAGTTCAAGGAACTGCAGGTCTGCCTGGGTGAAGGCTCCGGCCCGGGGGCTTTCGACGTTGAACGTTCCCAGAATCTCCTCGTGGAGGATCAAGGGGACCGTGAGGGAGCTGCGAGCGCCTGGAGCACCGGGGAGGTAGAGCGGATCCTGGCAGGTGTCCTCGCAGAGGTAGCTGCTGCCGGTGGCGGCGACAAAGCCAGTCACCCCGTTTCCCTCGGCCGAGGCGTACAACTCCCGGTCTTCGGCATCGGGGTCCATGCCGTGGGACAAAAGGGGGCGGAGGACGTTGGTTTCGGGGTCGACGAGCCGGATCTCGACCGTTTCGAATTCCAGAACATCCTGCGTGAAGTACAGGATTTTCGACTTGAGCAGTTCGATGCGGTCGTCGACCGACATTTCCCGCACGTCCTGCGGCTGCAGATCGCCGAGTTCGAGGCCTGCCCGGTAGATGGCGTCGAGCTTTTGCCGCTCGAGGGTCATTTCGGTGACGTCGCGGACCGTGACGAGCAGGTGCGACGGGTACTCGTCGTTGTCGCCCCGCAGCGGAGTGGCGGAGAGTTCCTGATAGGTCATTTCGCCCATGTGCATCAGCGTGCGGGCGGTCTCTCCGGAAGCAAGGGCGGTGTGCAGGGGGGCGAAGTCGGGGCCGAGCAGTTCGGCTGCAGGAAAGACGGAGAAGAACGGTTCGCCGACGTGGGAGCCTTCACGCCCCGCCAGGCGTGAGAGCTGACGGTTGTGCCACAGGATTCGAGCGTCGCTGTCGAGCAGGGCGAGTCCGTCGGGGATCTGCTGGAGCAGGCCCCGCGCTTCGAGCATAAAGCCGGTCGGAGAAATCGACTTGTCGAGAACGCAAACCCCTTGAATGTCTTCGCGAGCCAGGCACTCAACGGCTTCGGAGACCGTCTCGACCCTCAGCAGACGGCAATGAGAGCTGAGCGGCTGAATGATCGGCTCGAGCCATTCATCCAGTGCTCCATACACCAGGATCTGCGGGAGATCAGACACGGACGCTGCGCCTCGCGGGCGCCGAACGAAAGGGGAGATTGCCTGTCATTGGGATTAAACGCGGCCCCATCGCGAATGTCCAGCGAAACACACCGATCCATTGGAAAGTGGAGCCTTCAGTCGAACAAAGATTCCACCTGGCGCTGTCGCAAGAGTTCGGTCTGCTGCCTGACGGCTGATTCGAGCTTGATCACGGCATCGAGCTGATTGACGACATCGATGAAACTGTCCCACTGGGCCATGTTCTTCAGAATGCGATCGAGTTCCGCCACGATCTCCTGCTGGCGGGACAGGATGGTTTCGAGCGATGTTTCGTCACCCGACACGAGTGACTGGAGTGCCTGCCGCTGGGCCGTCATCTGTTGCTCGTCGAGGCGATGTAACGGTCTGAGTACGGTGGCGTCGATCAGATGCCAGGTCTCGGGGCCTCCCAGCCGGTTCAGTCGCATTTCGTCGACACTCGCGTCCAGGGCCGCGGTGACCTGGGTGACCTCGCGGCTGGTCAACTGGTGGCTCCGCAGGAGTTCGGCGGCGTCGTCGACTGTGGCGGTGAGCTGCATCCGGGTTTCGAGTTCCTCCGCCTGATCCGCCGCCTTGCGCAAGCGGGCGCGCAACTGCTGCTGACGCAGGAGAATCTCCCGGAACAGTTCCTCCGGTTTCACGATCCGGAAGATGACCTGCGGTGACTCATTCAATTGCGGCCCCTGATAGCAGTCGTCGGTACTGCGGATCTGCACCTTGAGCAGCATCCCCGGCTGGAGAGACAACGGCTCGACTTCGATTTCGTGATCGAGTTCGATCGAGACTTCGGTTGCCGGACTGGCGGGCCCGTACAGCGAGACGGGATCCGGCTTGACAGGAGGGCCGGAGGGCGCTGGATCGGGAGGCGAGGTCGACGCCGCGGGAACTGACGCGGCGTTACCCGTACCCGGATCCGATTCGTCCGCAGTGACAGGTTCTTCTTCTGGTGCTGCCTGGCCAGTTGGAGTTGACGGGGCGGCGACTGTGTCGTCGATGTCAGTTTCGTCCGGAGGGACTGCGTCGGGCGTGGTTGGCAAGATTGCAGTGTCGCTGGACTCGGGCATCGTTGCGGAGGGGACTGTTCCGCTGGGGTCCAGATGCAGGGAGACCAGATGGACTCCGAAGTCGTCACGCGCTGAGATGGTGACGGGAATCGTCGCCTGCGGAGTGATTCGCTGGCGGACGCCACGATAGCGCAACCCCACCCGTGGGGGGCGGTCGGCCTGTTCGCCAATCGAGACTGGCTGCGGATGCGAGACCAGCCGGGATTCTGATGCTGTCAGTGTCACGCGTGCCTGAACAGGCGCTTCGAATGTCCAGTGGGCTTCGAAGAGGTCCGGGGCAATCTGCGTGAACGACAACGGCGTGTCGACATCGCTCTGCCGCGAGTCGATGCGCACCGATTCGACCGGAGTGTTCGTTCTGAACTGCAGGTGGGCTGTCGTCCGGGGGAGCAACCGCACGTTCCCCTCCCCGGCAGAGAAGCGGAATGTCTTCGGTTGGGGTTCGCGCGGGTGCTTTGCGGAAAGTGACAGGCTGACGATGCGCGGGCGGTCCATTGGCTCGATGCGGAACGGTTCGGCCCGTCCATCGCCTCCCCACACCTCGACGTCGGACGGTCGCTGTTGCGGGGGGAGATCGAACCGGAAGTCGTCGTCGGCGAATCTGGTGAGCGAGACGGCGTCGCCACGTTCCCCGTCGGTGGTCATGCGGATCCAGACAGCCTCGGGGAGTGTGGTTTCGCTGGTGACTTTCACCTGGAGCGTAGCCGGTTCCCCCCGGGGGACGATCAGGCGGCCGTTCTCAACCCCCACGACGGAGATTCGAGTGTCGCGGGGCCAGGGACGATCGGATCCGAGGATCCACCGGTCTGCCCACAGGCGGGAGGCTTCGGGCAAGAGGAACACCGTGGCCATGCCGATGGCGATGCAGGCGACGGCAATCGCGATCGAGGCGAACAGATGTTGCCGGCTGAGATGACTGGTGAACGCCTCCTGTTCGAGTGACACAGCGTTTTCACGGACGGCCCGCTCGACCAGTTCCGGCGACACCGTGTGTGTGGCCTCTACAGACGATGGGAGCTGGAGCACGCTGGCGACCCGCGGCGCCAGCGGGGCTGTTGTGGTGCGACGGGTGTCGAGTGCAGCGGCGATGTCGAGCGGTTCGAGTCTGAGGGTCAGAGGCCGTACGAGATGTCGCACCGTGAGCCAGGTGATGCCGGTGATGGCGACGATCCAGGTGGCGATGCGGGCGAGCAGGGAGAGTTCCAGCCACCAGTCGAGCAGCAGCGTTCCGAGAAACAGGATCAGAATCACGATCCCCAGTCGTGCGCACCCTTCTGCAAGGAAGTGTCTTCGCATTGCGGCCCGGACCGCATTGACGCGGTTGACGAGCGATCGCTGTGGTTCCGCCTGCCACACCGACGAGGGAGTGTGTGCCATATCGGGAACGCCACGGGAGGATCGGGTCGGGCAGTCGAGACGCAGGGATCCCGACGCGCGACCAGTGTGACGCAGCCGGCGTCCGTTGCCAACGCTGTGTGGCGGTGCCTGCAACCGCTCACCGCCCGTGCGAGAGTGGCCTGGCGGTCATTGCGGGCGTCGCAACAGACGACGAAACTCGTCCCAGGGGAGCGTGTTGGCGACATGCTGCTTTTCGAGCCAGGCACGGCGGCCCTGGTCGACACCATACTCCATGAGATCCAGCTGGCGGGGGGCGTGGGCGTCGGTACTGATGACGATCGGGATGTTGTACTCGCGTGCGGCCATCGCGGCCGGAATGTCGGCGAGATCCAGCCGCGCCGGGTTGGCATTGATCTCCATCATCACACCGTGATCGGCCGCGGCCTTGAACAGTGTGGGGTAGTCGATGTCGGCACCGGGGCGCTTGCCGATCATCCGTCCGCTGGGGTGCCCGATGATCGACACAAACGGGTTGCGTACGGCGGTGAGCAGCCGCTTCATGATCTGTTCGCGCGGCTGGCCGAGGCCGTAGTGAATGACGGCGATGACCCAGTCGGCTTCGGCGAGCACATCATCCGGCAGATCGAGTGTGGCATCTTCGAGGATGTCACACTCGATTCCCCGCAGAATCCGGAGGTCGTCGAACTGCTCCTGGACCTTCTCAATCTCTTTCCAGTGGGCCCGGAGCCGATCCGCATCGAGTCCATTCGCCATGGCGACCCGTTTGGAATGGTCGGTGATGGCGATGTATTCCAGTCCGCGGCTGCGGGCTTCGGTCGCCATCTCTTCAATCGAAGCTGTCCCGTCGGTGGCCGTCGTGTGCATGTGCAAATCGCCCCGAATGTCGTCGAGGGTGATGAGCTGCGGGAGCCGGTGCTGCTCGGCGGCTTCGATCTCGCCGCGACCTTCGCGGAGTTCGGGCGGGATCCAGGGGAGTCCGACGGCGGCGTAGACGTCCTCCTCGGCGGCCCCGGCGACGAATTCGTCGTCGCGGTAGATGCCGTATTCGTTGAGCTTGAGCCCCTGCTGCTGGACCCGGCGACGGAGAGCGACGTTATGTTCCTTCGATCCGGTGAAGTACTGCAGCGCCGCTCCGTAAGACTCTTCCGGGACGACTCGCAGATCGAGTTCGATCCCCAGGTGCAGCCGGACCCGCTGCTTCGTGTCGCCGCGGGACAGTTCCTTCTCGACCAGCGTGTGCGAGGCGAGGCGGTCCATTGCCGCGGCGGGATGACTGGAGACGGCCAGCAGATCGAGGTCGCCGCAGGTTTCCTGCCGGCGGCGGCAGCTTCCGGCGACTTCGACCCGGCTGACTTCGTCGATCTCGAGCAGATCGTTCGCCAATGTCTCGGCGGCAGCCCGGGCGTGCGAGATGTGATACCGCTTCCCCGACTCCTGCAGCCGCGTCAGCCCTTCGAGGATCGTCTGGGCGGTCTTTTTGCCGAACCCCTTGAGGCTGGCCACCCTGCCCTCCTCGACGGCCTGCTTCAGATCCTCCAGGGTCTCGACGCCGAGTTCGGCAAACAGGGTTGCGACCTTCTTGGGACCAATCCCGGGAATGCGGAGCATGTCCCGAACTCCTGGCGGAACTTCGCCACGGAGTTCTTCGAGTTGAGCCATGCGCGAGGTCTGGACGATCTCGAGAATCCGGTCAGCGAGATCGGGGCCGATTCCGGCGTACTCCTGCAGGGCCTGTTTGCCACGTGTGGCAATCGTCGCGACATCGTCGCCCAGGTGTTTGATCGTTCGCGCGGCGTTCCGGTACGCGCGGATGCGAAAGGCATTCGCGCCGCGGATCTCGAGCAGATCTGCATACTCGGAGAACAGGCGGGCGACATCGTCGTTGTGCATATCAGCGGCCGACAACCGAATTGCAGGCAGAGAGCTTCCCTGCCGATGCGCAGGACAGCGGGGAGGTCCGGTGGATCCTGCTTTCAGGATACTCGTGGGGGCGGGGCGACGGCAGAGTGCCTGCAGCACTGGTTGAGGAGGCCAGCGACGCTGCGCAAGCGGGCAGACGCCTGAACCGCCGCAGGACGTCAGTGTAGCAGGTTCGCGTTGCGGCCGCTGAGGAGTTCGTCGCCTGCAGTGGTGCTCGGGGATTCGTCCTCAGCCGGCTGACGGACGAAGCCGATCACTTCGTGACAACATCATCGGACGCGGTCGTGTCGGACGATGGCGACTGGTCCGCGGGACAGGCCGATTTGCAAGAGGCCTTGCAGTCCCCTTCGGCGCATGGCTTGCAGGCAGGGGGGGCCGCCGGCGCCGAGACGGTGTGGACACAGGCCGAGCCTGGACGGTGGGGGTCCACCAGCCGCGTATGTGCAACGAGCAGCACCAGTTGCTCGCCAGACATCCACTCGGTGATGCCCATTCCATCGAGGGTGGTGAGGAAATGGCGCTCCCCGGCGTGGGACAGTTCCAGCCGGATGCAGCGCTGGTCCCGCAACACGATGGCTTCGCACGACACACCCGTCAGGTGCGTGATCTGAACTCCATTTGGCAGCCGGAGCGACAGCCACGGTGTGGCCGAGAGTCCTTCCTCTTCGAGGGCGGCGATGAGTTCCCGGGGGGCTTCGTGCCTGGCACTCTGCTTGAGGTACCGGATGTACTTCTCATCGGAA